>JADLFD010000214.1 GCA_020845805.1 Verrucomicrobiales bacterium
AACAGAAGGGACGATCCGGACGCGCTCCCGCCTCGACCCAGCCGGGATCGCCGGCGCCCAAGACCGACCTGCCGGCCATTCCCGAGGGCGCGCACGAACGCACTCCCTCGGAGTTGCGCGAGATGGATCTGGAGTCGAAAGCGCTCTCGCAGTTCGACCGCGGCGACTACGCCGGGGCGGTGTCGTCGTGGGACCAGATCCTCACCAACCAGAACGACCTAGGTGCGATCAACACCCGAGCCAGGAGAGCGAGGACGCTCTTCAACAAAGCCTTGAGTCTGGAGCGTCTCCGCCAGGATGAGGCCGCCCTCCAGGCCTATGACCAGGTGGCGAGCACATTCGGACAAGCGATGGAACTCTCGTTGCAGGTGCAAGTCGCTCGAGCGCTCTTCAACAAGGGATCCTTATTAGGTAATCTTGATCTGCGACTGGCCGCCCTGGAGGTCTACGATCAAGTCATCAGTAGATTCGGGACGGCGACCCACGTGCCACTGCAGGAACAAGTCGCCATGGCGCTCGTCAACAAGGGCTATACCTTGGGCTTCCATGGGAAAGTTCAAGCCGCCCTGGAGGCCTACGATCAAGTCATCAACAAGTTCCAACACGCGACCGAAGATTCCCTACGGGAGCAAGTGGCCCGAGCCTTGATCAATCGAGCCTTCCTGCGTGCCGACACTCAGGCACTCGAATGCACCGAGGCCGATCTCCGTCGAGCCGTCGAGCACGCCACCAAGTTCGGAGGATCCAAAGTCGGTCTGGGCAACTTCCTCGTGGACGTTAAGGGAGATCCGCAGGCCGCACTCGAAATCTACCTGGCAGGTCTGCGCTCCGAAACCGATCAGGAGAGCATCCAGTACCTGCACGGGAACTGCGCTTACGTCCTAGCCCTCTCCCTGGGGGACCGAACCAGCGCTCGCTTCCATGCGGAGAAGGCTCTCGCCGGAGCAAAAGGGATCCTGTCTCCGGCTGGCCAGGCGCTTTTGAAAGCCCTGCCCGTGTGGAGCGACGCGGAAGCCATCGACTGGTCCGCGGTTTTCGGCGGCATTGGCCAGGCAGTTGAATGTGGCGATAGCAGGATCTGGACCGTTTTCCTCGACGACCTGCAGCGACTGCTCTGGTTCGTGGTCGCACAGGGCGCAGGCGAGGCGTTCTGTGAGTGGATGGAAGCTGCCGACTATCCTCAAACCCAAGCGCCTTTGTACCACGCTTTCGTCGCGGCGTTCCGTGGCGAAGATCACCTGCTGAGGATCAATCCCGAAGTGCGCGCTCCCGCCGAGCGCATCTTCGCCGGCCTTGCCCGGCGCCTCAAACTGTACGGCAGCTCGCGAAAGCCCAAGCGGGACTGACGGCGGCGCCTTCGCGTCCCACCTCCTCCTGCCAATCATCCCGCGGTAGGCTCAGGACTCGGGTTTCGGAGGCCCGACGTGCCGGATCCGCCTCGCTTCCGGCGCACGATAGACGAGGGCTTCGGTCAGGGACAGCCGGGTGCCCTGGGCGCGGGAATCGGCGTCGGCACGATGCACCAACCGCAGTTCGTGCCGACCCGACTTCAGCCCGGTGACATGCCAGAGGCCGTTGTCGTAGGTGCCGTCAGCAACATAGGCGTCCGCCATGCCCACGCGTCGGCCGTCCAGGTAGACGTCCGCGCGTCCGCCGCGCTTGTCCAACTGCGCCAGGACCGCCACCCCGGTGCCCTCAAACACCAGCACGGCTTCCGCACCCGCGCCGGCACTTTGGCGTCCAGACTCGCCGCTCGCCTCGCGCCACCCGCCGCGCCAGGTCCAGGCGGGATCCGTCACTCCCAATCGCTTCTCAGGGATTCCGGAATTCCAACCGGGCGATCGTCCCGGCCGCGGCGTCTGCACGGGAACCCGAACTTCCCGTTCGTTCACCGTGCCGCCGGCTTGTCGAATCAAGGTCAACGCGCGCGCCTCGGTGGACCGCACGATGTCGTCGAAGGAGTATTCGGTGAACAGGAACTTGCGCTGCGCCAGGGCCGGCAAGGGCGCGGCAAATTCGCTCGGAATCCCGCTCAACCCGCAACGCACGCCCAGCACGCCCGCGGCGCTGGAGGGGTTGCAGTCGGAATCCTGTCCGCAACGGGTGGCGATCTCCATGGTGCGCCGGAAGTCGCCGCCGCCCGCGAGCAACCCGAGCGCGACATAGGCTCCGTTGAGCTTGGCATCGATGTTGAATGCGCTGTGGGCGCCGTCCGGACACACATCGTCCCGGTTCCAGCGCGTGTCGAGCCGTTGCCACACCGCGCGCCAGTCCTCCGGCTGTTCCGCGGTCCAGGCCAAAACATCCCGGATGATCCGCGCATAGGCGCTCTCCGCGGGCAGGCATTCGACCCCCGCCTCGACGATGCGCCGGATATCCTTCTCGAAATACGCGGTGGCGATCATGCCGCAGACGAACACACCGCCGTCCAGGCCTTCGCCCGAGTTCATGACGCGTCCGATCCGGTGACAGAATCGGCGCGCCTCGTTCGGCAACCCGGGCGCCATCAGGCCGATGAAATCCGCCTCGATCTGGAAGTCGATGTCGTTGGCATGGATGTTGAATCGCGGATCCCCTGACCGAGGAGCGCGCACCCCGAGGTTGAGGAGGCGTCGCGCCGCCGCGTTGGCATGCCAGAGCGGGTAGCGCGAGTCGCGGAAGGCGAGGGCGTAATCCTGGAGGGAGGCGCGCAATCCCTGCGTATCCATCACGCGCGCAAAGGTCATCTCGACGTAGAGATCATCCTGCTCGATGGCGTTGGCGAGCATCTCCGGCTTCCAGACCAGGTCCCATTCGCCGATGGCCCCGTTGGACTTGAACTCGGTCGGTGCCCCGTAGGCGACCCCGATCATCTGTCCCGCCCACCCGCCGCGGATACGGTCCATAAGCTCGGCCCGCGAAAGCACGCGGGACGGATCGGCGGCCAGTGCGCTGAGGGAAGCCAGCCAGGCCGCCACCAGGATCGAGCGGAACAAGCGCGCATTCATGCTGCCGCTCGCTTACCAGTCCGCCGTGGATCCGGCGATGGATCAGGGACGAATCGCACTTCGCGGATCCCGGCCCGGTCCACGACGAGGTCGCGGCCGGGCGCACCAAGAGAAAGGGGCGGCCACCCGAAGGTGACCGCCCCATGAAAAACGAAGTTCAGATCCGCGCAGCAAGCGCGGGAGCTGGCTCAGGGAGCGTTCTCGTCGTGTTCCTTGGCGCGCTCGGCCATGGCGGCTTTGCGGCTCAGGCGCACGCGCCCCTTTTCATCGACGCCGATGCACTTGACCCAGATGACATCGCCCATCTTGACCACGTCTTCGGTGGCCTTGACGCGGAAATCCGCCAGCTCGCTGATGTGCACCAAGCCGTCCTGGCCGGGCAGCACTTCGACGAACGCGCCGAATTCCTTGATGGAAACGACCTTGCCCCGATAGATCTTGCCCACCTCGATCTCGGCGGCGATGCCTTCGATCCCCTCGCGGGCGATGCGCATGCCTTCCTCGTCGATGGAGAAGATCATCACCGTGCCGTCGTCTTCGATGTTGATCTCGCAGCCGGACTTCTCGACCAGCGCTTTGATGTTCTTGCCGCCGGGCCCGATGATCGCGCCGATCTTCTCGGGGTTGACCTTCAGGCGGATGATGCGCGGCGCGTACTTGCTCATCTCCGGGCGCGGACCGGGGAGAACCGCCTTCATGGCGTCGAGGATCTTGAGCCGCGCGAGGCGCGCCTTCTCGACCGCCTCGGCGAGCACTTCGACCGAGAGGCCCTTGAGCTTGAGATCGAGCTGGAAACCGGTGATGCCCTGCTCGGTGCCCGCGATCTTGCAGTCCATGTCGCAGAACGCGTCCTCCCAGCCGATGATGTCGGTCAGGAGGGAGTAGCGGCTCAGCTTGCCCTTGGCATCTTGCTCGGTGCAGATGCCGATGCTGATGCCGGCCACGGGACGCACCACGGGAACGCCGGCGTCCAACAGCGCCAGGGTGCCGGCGCAGACCGAGGCCATCGAGGTGGAGCCGTTGGACTCCATGATCTCGCTGGTGATCCGCACGGTGTAGGGGTAGTCCTTCGAAGGCAGCATCGGTTGGATGCTGCGCTCGGCGAGCGCTCCGTGCCCGATTTCGCGGCGACCGGGGCCGGCGATGCGGCCCGTCTCGCCGACGGAGAAGTTCGGGAAGTTGTAGTGGAGCATGAACTTCTTCTCGCTCCGCCCGCCCGTGTAGGCGTCGAACTCCTGAACGTCGTCGGTGGTGCCGAGAGTGACCACGGCCAGGGCCTGGGTCTCCCCGCGCCAGAACAGCGCTGAACCATGCGCGCGCGGCAGGAGGCCAGCCTCACCGCCGAGGGCACGGATGTCGTCCGCACCCCGGCCATCCAGACGCTTGCCCTTGTCCAGGATGAGGAGCCGGATGGCTTCTTTCTGGATGTAGTAGAACGCGTCCTTGATGACGAACTCGTTGACCTTCTCCGCGGTGAACTTCTCGACGAGTTTCGCGCCCATCTCCGCTTCGATCGCCTTGCAGGCCGCCTCCCGCGCCAGTTTGCCGGGGGTCAGCAGCGCGGTGATGATGCGGTCGCCGATGAAGCCGCGCGCGGCTTCGAGGATATCGTCGGGAACGACATTGGCCGAAATCTGGCGCTTGGTCTTGCCCACCTTGGCGGCGAGCTGCTTCTGCGCTTCGATGATGGGCTGGATGGCCGCCTGGCCGAAGCGGAGGGCTTCGACGAAATCCGCGTCGGGGATCTCCTCGGCGGCCCCTTCGAACATCACCACGTCCTTCTCGTTACCGACGTAGAAGATGTCCATGTCGCTCTCCTCGAGCTGGTCATGGGACGGGTTGGCGATGAATTTGCCGTCCACGCGGCCGATCCGCACGGCACCCACCGGGCCGGCCCAGGGGATGTCACTGACGAGCAGTGCCGCCGAAGCACCGTTGGCGGCGAGGACATCGGCGTCATTCTGGCCGTCGGCACTGAGCAGGATGGCCTGGACCTGGACCTCATTGAACCAGCCCTTGGGGAAGAGCGGCCGGATGGGGCGGTCGATGATGCGCGAGGTCAGGATCTCCTTCTCGGAAGGGCGGCCTTCGCGTTTGAAGTAGCCCCCGGGGAATCGTCCCGCAGCGGCTGCCCGCTCGCGGTAATCGACCGTGAGGGGGAAGAATTCCTGGCCGGGTTTGGCCTTGGTGGCGGCAACCGTCGCGACCAGCACGATGGTTTCACCGAGTTGTACCGTGACGGCACCGTCCGCCTGTTTGGCGAGCTTGCCCGACTCGATAACGAGGGATTGGTCGCCCACTTGGGCGACAACGCGTTCTGACATGGTTACAAGGTTGTAACCACCGGCCGAGGGGAACTTCATTCAAACTCCCGGGGGGAGGCTGGATGAAATTTCCCAGGTCCGATGGTTCGATCGTCTGGCGGGAGTTCTCTGAGTGCGGCCCGCCCGGCCCGCCGTTCCAGCCGCGGCCGCCCCGGAAGGACGGATACGCACCCGCGCGCCGATCCGGGTCGGCGCGCCGGGAAGTCTGGATTACTTGCGGAGGCCGAGCTTCTTGGCGACCGAGGTGTAGCGGTCACCATCCACGCTCACGAGGTAGTCGAGCAAACGCCGCCGTTTGCTGACCAGCATGAGCAGACCTCGTCGCGAACTGAAATCCTTCGAGTTCGCTTTGAGATGCTCGGTGAGATGGTTGATGCGGCGGGTCAGCAACGCCACCTGCACGTCTGGGGACCCCGTGTCCTTGTCGTGCCGAGCGAATTCCTTGATGCTGTGGGCCTTCGAAACTGCTTGCATACCGGTCAATTTAAAGAGGCGAGACGTTAGGTGGGCGGCACCGTCAGTGTAAAGCCCGATTATTGCCACGAGATCACGGCGTTGGCCCCCTGCACCTGCAGGCCCTTGAGGGTCAACGCCGAACCCGATCGGATCCGGAAGAACCGGGGACCCGCCTGGACCGGCACCGTCGCGGTCTTCGACGTCTCGTTGATCACCGCCGAGGCTTCCGCCGCGTAGGGGCCCTGCACCTGGGAGGCAGACTCCAGGACCACCTGCGGCACGGCAACCTCGATCTCGCGCCAGGCCTTGATGGCCCCGGCCGCGGTCGGATCGTTGATCAGCGTGCGGGTTCCCGTGGCCGGATTCTCCACAAACCATTCGGCGTACCCCGCCCCCCCGCG
Source organism: Verrucomicrobiales bacterium (assembly GCA_020845805.1). GTDB lineage: Bacteria > Verrucomicrobiota > Verrucomicrobiia > Limisphaerales > CAIMTB01 > CAIMTB01. The sequence continues at coordinate 6,169 of JADLFD010000214.1, forward strand.
CTCGTACCAGACCAGCCGGAAGGCATAGAGCCCCGCCTGCGGCACCACGAAATCCACCACTTCGTTCGCCGACCCCCCATTATGGAAGGCCAGCGGCACCACGGCCGAAGAGATCGGCGCCGTGCCGGACGAAAGCTTGTAGCCGTCGTCGGTGATCAACCCGAAGCGAAGCGCACCCGCCGGGAGCTCGAGGTAGGTCAGAATCTCGGTGGCAAAGTCGTTGTTCCCGTTCCCGGTCAGGTCCGGATCGATGCCCGGCACCGTGACGTCGCCTTCGAACGACCCAGCCGAGGTGTCGGGGACTTTGTTGAAGTTGACGAGTTCCACCACGGCGTTGGTGTCCACCACGCGCGGGATCGAGGACCCAGCGGCGAGCTGGCTTTCCGCACGGTCCAGACTGTTCTCCAGCGCTCCTCCATCCACGGGTGCCTGCACCACGTGCATGCGGAATCCGCGCAGTTTCCCAGTGCCCGAAATCCGGGTGGCCGGATCGAGATAGGGATAGGCGACGGTGAACTGCCAGTCGGCCTTCACCTCGACCCCCTCGCTGTCCTTGAAGGACACGCTGGCCGAAACCCGGGTCCCGGGCGCCGGCAACGGCTGGAGGGCGTACGTCACGGTGGCGCCCGTGGGAGTCGACGTCACCGTGGCTCCGGTGACTTCGGAACCGCCCACCGTCAGCTTCACCGTGGACAGATTCACCGTGGTATCTCGGTTCTGAAGGGTGACCTGCACGGTGGGTGTGACCGACTCCACCGTGGAATCCGGCGCCGGCACCAACCCCGCCACGGATGGACGCTGCGTGCCGGCATCGGCGACGGGGACGAAAAGCAGATAGTTGAGGTAGCGATTGCCGCCGGACGTGTCGGCGGTGACGGTGCGCAGCCGGAGCGTAGTGCGCCCATCGAGCCGCACCTTGAGGCGGTTCAGCCCAGCGCCGTCGGTCAGCGGCACGTTGCGGTAGTCAAATCCCGAGGTCTTGCCAAGGAATGCGCCCACCAGTTCCACCGTCTGGCCGGTCTGGGTGGGGTCGGAGGTGACACGTTCGAGAATCGATTCGCCGAGGGCGAGATTCACCACCGACTCACGGAGGTAAATCTCGTAGGTGCCGCTGGTGAAGGTGCGGGTGTAGTTCATCCATTCGCCCGCCGCGAGATCCCCCACATCGTAGTCGTACAGGCTCAGGTCGTTGTCGAACCCGGTCCGGCGCTTGTCGAGCGTGTGCGCCATGCGCACGGGATCCTGCGTGCGATAGAGGGCGTCCTGCGGACGCGGCGCGGTCCGCGTATCCGAGAAGTCGACGTCCACCGTGCCCACCCGGTCGGTGTAGGAATTATCCGCCGCGCCGCCGCCCTCGGCGGTGCGCACCGGGCTGTTGAAGAAGGATCCCGCCTCGAAATTGTAGTCCTCAATCTCCACCACCTTGACCGCCGTGGTGAAGGTGTCGAAGAAGAGCGGCGCGGTTTTCTCCAGCCCACCGGCATCGACCACACGAATCTCGCCCGAGTAATCGGTGCCTGCCACCAGACCGCCGAGGGCGGCCGTCCGCGCCACCGGCGTGCCCGACAACCGCAGCCCGTTGGCGGTGGTGTAGGTCGTGCCATTCAGGACCACGGTAATCCCGGCATCAGGCAGCTCCTGGTCATCCTGCACGTTGAAGGTGATCTCGGAAGTGGCCGGGAGGAAATTCGCACCGGCGAGGGGCGCGACCCCCGTGATGCTGGGCGCAGCGTTGCCGGCGGCGGGAGGCGCGCAGGCCGTCAGATTGTCGTACACCACCTGGTAGCCGGCATCGTCCTGACCGCCGTCGGCGTACAGGTAAAGCACGAGATTGCCCTGCGTGATGAAGGGCGCGGAGGGCGAGTCCTCGCCATCGGCCAGGACATCCGCCGCCGGGGTGTCGATGAATGTCTTCTCGAAAATCACCTTGTCGCCATCCGACTTGTCCAGCACCCGGCCCCGGATCTCCACCTTCCCGTCAGCGACGGTGAGGGTGAGGGTGAGACGCACATTGTCGTTCTTCACCGGCGGGTTGACGTTCTCGTTGTAGAAATACTTGTTGATGCCCTTGATCACCAGGATGTCGGTCTCGGACTTGGCCAGGCCATAGCCGGCGAGCGTGTTGGGCCCGGTCGAGGCCGGGATCCAGGACATCACCACGAACGAGTCCGGACCGCGGCCGCTGATCATATCCACGGCGAACTCGTGCCGGGTCCCTTCGGCGAGGGTGTAGGTCTTGGTGGTCTTGAGGCTGGAAACGAAGAAAGGCTGTCCGAGCTTGGGCACATTGAAGGTGAACACGCCGTCGGCCTGGGTGCCTCCGGCCAACGGGAGACCGCCCGGATTGGCATCCTCCCAGCCCACCCGTGAGGCGCCGTTGAAATCGTCGACCACCACCTCATCGCACACGTAGGTGATCAGGTTGTCATAGATGACCTGATACCCGGCGGGATCCTGGCCGCCGTCGGCGTAGAGGTAGGTGACGACCTGTCCCGGCAGATTGATGAACGGCTCGGAGGGCTTGTCTTCACCGTCCGCGAGGACGTCCGCGGCCACGGTATCCACGAAGCTCCGTTCCCAGAGGACGCGGTTGCCGTCGTCCTTGTCGAGGACCTGGCCCGTGATGTGCACCTGACCGCCTTTCACCTTCAGGTGGAGAACCAGGGTGATGTTGTTGTTCTTCACCGGCGGATTGACGTTCTCGTTGTAGAAATACTTGTTGATGCCCTTGGTGATCAGGATGTCGCTTTCGGACTTGGCGATCCCGTAGCCGGCCAGGGTGTTGGGGCCGGTGGCTTCGGGGATGAAGGCCAGCACCGCGAAGGAATCGGGTCCCTGTCCGCTCACCATGTCCGCGCGCAACTCCAGCGAACGCCCTTCCACCAACTGAAAGGTCTCGGTGGTCTTGCGGCTGGAGACGAAGAACGGCTGACCCAGGGTGGGCAGCTGGAAGACGAACTGCCCGCCCTCCTGTTTTCCCCCGGCCAACGGCAACCCGCCCGGGTTGGCGTCCTCCCAGCCCACGCGGGTGGCACCATCGAAATTGTCGAGCACCGTGGCCTGAGCGCGAGGCAGGAGCGCTAGCGCGGCACAGCCAAGTACCAGAAGGGAACGAAGGACGACCAAACGACGAAGCAGCGGATTCATAACGGTGGCGTCGGGACGGTCTCTTCGTCGCCTTAAAGCCCGGCCAGGGTCAATGGAAATTCCGCGGCGTTGCGCCGACGTCACGCCTCGGTCATGGTTCACGCCCGTCACTATGCGCCTCGAAATCGCTGCCGGGATTCTCGTCGCCCTGAGTCTGCTCACCAGCCCTGCCGCGGAACTGCCCCCGGCGCAGGAGATCATCCAACGCTATATCGACGCCACCGGCGGACGTGCGGCGCTGGAGAAGCTGAAAACCAGGGTGATGAGCGGGAAGATCGAGGTCCTCACCATGAACGTGGGCGGGAAGTTCGAGGTGCGCGCGAAAGCCCCGAACAAGCAAACCTCGAAAATGGAATTCGAGGCCTTCGGCCTGATGCGCGAGGGATTCGACGGCACGGTGGCCTGGACCCAGGCCCCGGGGCAGAGCGCGCGCGTGAAATCGGGCGGCGAACTGGCACGGGTCCAACGCACGACCTGGTTCCCGCGCGAACTCAGGCTTTCCGACGCCTACGCGCGTTTCGAGACCAAGGGCGCCGCCAAAATCGGCACCCAGGACACCTGGGTGGTGGAAGCCACGCCGACGGCCGGAAAGCCGGACAAGCTGCATTTCGACCAGAAGACCGGTCTGCTGGTCCGCGAAGTGTCGCTGGTGGACACGCCCATCGGCGCGCTCACCTTCGAGATCGAGCTCTCCGACTACCGCGAGTTCGACGGCGTCAAAGTCCCGTGCTCGGTGCGAGTTCCCAAGCCGGCCGAAATGGGGTTCCAGATCAAAATCGACGACGTGAAGCACAATGTAGAACTCGCCGACAGCGAGTTCCTGAAACCGAAGGAGTGAACCGGCCGTTGACAGGCGGATACCTTTTCCCCAAGAGTCCCGGCCTTTTCGCGATTCAGATCGCCAGAAGAGATCGACCGTATGCCGAACACCAAGTCAGCCGAGCGCCGGGCGCGCGTCAGTGTGCGCCGCCAGGCCCGTAACCGCTCCATCAGCTCCCGCCTTCACACGCTTGAGAAGAAGTACCGCGCCCTCGTGGCGTCCGGGAAACAGGAGGAGGCCTCCAAAGCGCTTCGCTCCACCGTCTCGGCGCTCGACAAGGCTGCCAAGCGCGGGGTGATCCCCAAGCGCCGCGCCGATCGCAAGAAGTCGCGCCTCGCGGTGAAGCTGAACGCCCCCGCTGCCAAGGCCGCCAAGGCCTGAGCACGGCCCCGCCCCGGGTCCCTCCCTCATCATCACTTGCCGGCGCGCCGGACCCCGCGCCCACAGTGCCCACGGTCAGCGCTGTTCCAGTTCCAAGCTGGAATCGCGCGCCCGAACGGGCCACGCTTTCCCCGTGTCCACGGAGTTCCACGACCTTCTCGACGCCACCCTGGACCATCTCCGGCACCTCAAAGCCGCCGGCGTCCAGCATGTCCAGGTCTCCCCGGAACTCCTTGCGGACCTGATCCGGCCGCGGCCCGCGCCCAAACCCGCGAGCCCGCCATCGCGAAGCCCGGCGGTCGCCCCCGTCTCGCCCCCGCCCCGGGCGACGCCCGCGACGCCCATTCGCCCCGCGCCCGCCAGTCCCACCTCTGCCGAGGGGGGGGGCGTGCGCTACTCGTTGCAAACCGGTCCCGCCCCAAAAGTTTCTGCCGAGCCGGCTTCGCCTCGCGTCCCACCCGCCTCCCAGCCTCCCCCCGGCCCGGGCCTCCCGGCCGAACTCGCGCCGTCCGATCGCGTCACGGCCATGGCGGCCATTCGCGATCGCGCGCTGCTTTGCCAGAAGTGCCCCCACCTCGTGCGAAGTCGCACCCAGGTGGTGTTTGGTGTGGGTTCCCTGGATGCCGAACTGATGTTCGTGGGCGAGGCTCCAGGGGCCGAGGAGGATCGGAAGGGAGAACCGTTCGTGGGTCTCGCGGGCCAGTTGCTCACCAAGGTCATCGCGGGCATGAACCTCTCCCGCGACCAGGTCTACATCGCCAATATCCTCAAATGCCGTCCGGACATGCCCCCCGGCTCGCGCGGAAACCGGCCTCCGCGGCCAGAGGAGATGGACACCTGCAAACCCTACCTCCTCAGTCAGATCGAGATCATCCAGCCCAAGGTCATTGTGGCCCTCGGCGCCACCGCCGTTCTCGGCCTCCTGGGAAGCAAACCCACCATGGGCTCGATCCGCGGGCGATGGCAGGAATTCCGCGGCATCCCGGTGATGCCCACCTTCCATCCCTCGTACCTGGTGCGTTCCGAGGACGGTCCGGACCGCGGCTATGCGGAGAAACGGAAGACTTGGGAGGACATGCTGGCCGTCCTCGAACGCCTGGGGCACCCGATCACCGACCGCATGCGCGGATTCTTTCTCAAGCCGCCCGCGGCCTAGCGCCGGAGGTCCAACCTTCCGCGTCCCGGCCCGATTCGTGGTTTGGCAGACACGCGGCCCCCTGCTTCAATCCGTCGGTCATGAACATCCTGGTCATCGGCTCGGGCGGGCGCGAACACGCGTTGGCGTGGAAACTCGCCCAGTCGCCGCACACCCACCGCCTGTGGGTCGCACCAGGCAATGCCGGCATTCCCTTGGAACGTTGCGGCGGGAGCGGGCGCGAGGCGGAATGCGTCCCCATCGCGGCCGACGACCTCGCGGGACTGCTGCGTTTCGCGGAGGAGGAGCGTCCGGACCTGACGGTGGTAGGCCCCGACAACCCGCTCTCCCTGGGAATCGTCGACCGCTTCCAGCAGGCCGGTTTCCGTATCTGGGGTCCGAACCAGCGCGCGGCGCAGTTCGAATGGTCGAAGGCATTCACCCAGAATTTCATGGCCGTGCACGGGGTTCCCACCGCGGAATCCGGGGTCTTCACCGATGCGCACTCCGCCAAGCGTTTTGCGGCGCATCTGGGCGGTCGTTGTGCGGTAAAGGCCGATGGGTTGGCCCTGGGCAAAGGGGTGTTGCTGACGCAGTCGATGGAGGAGGCGGAACGCGCCATCGAGGACATCATGTTGCGTCGCGTGTTCGGAGGGGCGGGAGCCCAGGTGGTAATCCAGGAACTGCTGGAGGGAATCGAGGTGTCCCTTCACGCACTGTGCGACGGCCATGTGGCCAAGCTCTTCCCCACCTCGCAGGATCACAAACGCGCCTACGACCAGGACGAGGGCCCGAACACCGGCGGGATGGGCACCTTCTCCCCCGCGCCGTTTCTCACGGAGGATGAACTCCTCGATGCCGCGCGGAAGATCCTCGAGCCCTGGCAACGCGGTTGCACGGCCGAGGGCATCAATTTCCGCGGCATCATCTACCCGGGCGTGATGCTCACCGCGAACGGCCCCAAGGTTCTCGAGTTCAACGCGCGCTTCGGCGACCCGGAAACCCAGGTCTACCTCACCCGGCTCGAGAACGACCTGGTGGAACTGCTCAACGCCTCCGTCGACGGCACGCTGCGTCACGTGGAGTTGCGCTGGTCCACGCACGCCTCGGTCTGCGTGGTGATGGCTTCGGAGGGATACCCGGGGGCCTATGAACGAGGTCGCGTGATCACCGGCCTCGAAAGCGTGGCCGCCCTGCCGAACGTGAAGGTCTTCCACGCCGGCACCGGCCGGGCCGGTGAGGAGTTCGTCACCAATGGAGGACGCGTGCTCGGCGTCACCGCCTGGGCGCCCACCCTCAGCGAAGCCCAGGAAAGCGCGTACGCTGCGGTGGACCTCATCCAATTCGAAGGCCGCCATTTCCGGCGCGACATCGCCGCCAAGGCACTCGGCCACGGACCGCTCTTCGCATGAAACGCCATCGCCACCCGCTCCTTTCCCGCCGGCTGGCCCTGGCCCTCGCGCTGACCCTCCTGCCCGCCGCACAGGCGGTGGATCTCGCGCCCGCCGATCTGCACTCGCGCCTCGTTCCCCACGTGCCCGACCTGGCGCCGCCGTCCCCGGCCTTCACCAACGGCACCGCCTACCTGCGCTCGCTCGCACCCCGCATCCTGCCGGCCTCCGTCACTCCCGCGCCCTCCGGGGATGCCATCACGCGATCCAATCTCTATCCCGGCCAGATCGCCTATCTGCGCGTGGCCCACGTCGACGACTCGCTGCCCCTGCAGCTCGCGACCGCCGCCGCCTCCCTCGCCCGCCAGGAGTCGCTCCAAGGCCTGGTCCTCGACCTGCGTTCCGCGTCGGGCACCAACTTCGCCAGCGCCCTTCGCTCCGCACGCGCGTTTGGGGAGGTGCCCCTCGCGGGATTGACCTTGGGCGCCCAGCCGTTGATCGACCCCAGTGCCGCGCCCTCCGCTTCCACCCCGAGCCCCTCGCTCCAGGGACCGCTGGCCATCCTCGTCAACCGCCAGACGCGCGGTGCCGCGGAATTGCTGGCAGCCACGCTCCGCACCGCCGCCTCCCCGTCGGTGGTCATCGGCACCAATACCGCCGGCCAGGCGCGCGCTTATCGCCCCCTGCCCCTCGGGGATGGCCTCGAACTCCAGCTCGCCGCCGATCCCATCATGCTGCCCGGCGGCACGCCGTTCCCCCTCTCCGGCCTGCAGCCGGACCTCACCGTGACGGTGTCCGAAGAGGACGAGGCCCTCTATCTCACCGATGAATACCAGCGCGTGGTGCGCGGACGCCGCCTGGCCATCGACACCTCGGCGCGCCTGAACGAAGCGGAACTCATCCGCCGCCGGCGCGGGCTGCGTCCCAACCCCGAACCCGCCGCCGAAGCCCCCTCCCGCAGCGTCCAGGACCCCGCCCTGGCCCGGGCCCTGGACCTGCTCGAAACCTGGGCTGCCGAACGGCGGCCCCAACCGGACGGGGATTCGCGTTGACGGGCCCCCCACCCCCTTCACAAGTTGCGCGCGCCGGTGTCCTTCAGATGAAGACCATCCTGTTTGTCTGCACGGGAAATATTTGCAGGAGTCCGATGGCGGAAGGCCTCTTCCGCCATCTGACCGCCAGGATGGGCGGGCGCTACCGGACCGCCTCCGCCGGGGTCGGGGCTATCGATGGCATGCCGGCGAGCGGGCACTCGGTGCATGCCCTCAAGCAGCTGGGCATCGACATCTCCAAACACCGTAGCCGCGCGCTGACCGCGGATCTCGTCCGCCAGGCTGATCTCATCTTCGGCATGACCCATGGCCACGCCCACGCGGTCATGCTCATGCACCCCTCCGCGGCCGAAAAGACCTTCGTGCTCCGCGAGTTCGACGACACGCTCGACGACTACGAGAAGGATATCGGCGACCCCATCGGCGGTTCGTTCGACGTCTACCTCCGTTGCCGGGATGAGATCGAGCAAGGCATTTTCAGCATGTTGAAGCACCTCCAGCAGCAGGAACGCGCGACCGCCTCCGCGGTCACCCCGGAAACCATGACCCTCGCCCTCGGATCCGACCACGCAGGCTTCGCCCTGAAACAGGAAATCAAACAGCACCTCGTCGGCACCCCTTGGACCGTCGAGGACCTCGGCACCACGTCGCCCGAATCGGTGGATTACCCCGATTTCGCGCAAAAGGTCGCCCACGCGGTCGCCGACGGTCACGCCAAGCTCGGCATCCTCGTCTGCGGCACGGGCATCGGCGTGAGCATCGCCGCCAACAAGGTCCCCGGCATCCGCGCCGCCCTTTGTACGACCCCTGACATGGCCCGCCTCGCCCGCGCACACAACGACGCCAATGTGCTCTGCCTCGGCGGCCGCGTCCTGGGCGTCGATCTGGCCCGCTCGGTCGTCGACAGCTTCCTCCAGGCCACCTTCGAGGCCGAGCCGCGCCACGAACGGCGCGTCGGCAAGATCGAACACGCCAGTACCTCGCTCCGCGCCGTCGACCCCGCCATCGCCGCGGTGGTCGATCACGAATACCGCCGCCAGCAGGAAAACATCGAACTGATCGCCAGCGAGAACTTCACCAGCCGCGCGGTGATGGAAGCCCAGGGCTCCGTTCTCACCAACAAATACGCCGAAGGCTACCCGGCCAAGCGCTGGTACGGCGGCTGCGAACACGTCGACGACGCCGAACGCCTCGCCATCGACCGCGCCAAACGCCTGTTCGGCGCCGAACACGCCAACGTCCAGCCCCACTCCGGCTCGGGCGCCAACATGGCCGTCTACTTCGCCTTCCTCAAACCAGGCGACAAGCTGCTCACCATGGACCTCTCCCATGGCGGCCACCTGACGCACGGCAACAAGGCCAATTTCTCCGGGAAATTCTTCCAGATCGTGCACTACGGCGTGCGCAAGGACGACGAGCGCATCGACTACGATCAACTCGCCGACATGGCCCGCGCCGAACGCCCGCGCATGATCACCGTCGGCGCCAGCGCCTACCCGCGCCTCATCGACTTCGCGCGCCTCGGCGAAATCGCGCGGGAGGTCGGAGCGATGCTCCTCGCCGATATCGCGCACATCGCCGGCCTGGTCGCCACCGGACTCCACCCCAGCCCGGTGCCCCACGCGGATTTCGTCACCACCACGACGCACAAGACGCTGCGCGGCCCCCGCGGCGGCCTCGTCCTTTGCCGTGAGAAGTACGCCAAGGAACTCGATTCGTGCGTGTTCCCCGGCATCCAGGGCGGCCCGCTGAGGCACGTCATCGCGGCCAAGGCCGTGTGCTTCGAGGAAGCCCTCCGCCCGGAATTCACCTCCTACCAGAAACAGATCGTGCTCAACGCCGCCGCGCTCGCGGACGGAATGAAACGTCACGGATTCCGCCTGGTCTCCGGGGGCACCGACAACCATCTCATGCTGGTCGACGTCGGCGCGCGCAACATCACGGGCAAGGACTCGCAACTGGCCCTCGATGCCGCCGGCATCACGGTCAACAAGAACACCATCCCCTTCGAGACCCGCTCTCCCTTCCAAGCCAGCGGCATCCGCCTCGGCTCGCCCGCCGTCACCACGCGCGGCATGAAGGAAGCGGAAATGACCGCCATCGCCGGCATGATCAGCGAGGTGCTCGCCGACATCCAAAACGCCGTCACCGCCGCGCAGGTCCGCACCCGCGTGCGCGAACTCACCGCACGCTTCCCGCTCCCCGGCTGAGCGAGCGGGCCCAACCGCGAGCGCGACTCGTCCTCCCCAGCCCCCCACGCCCGTGACGGGCCCCTACGAGATCTCGTTCGATCCCGCCCGCCTTCAGGTGGACGTGATCCACGAGTTCCTGCGCGAGTCGTATTGGGCGAAGGAAATCCCGCGCGCCACGGTCGAGACCGCGATCCGGAATTCACTCTGTGTCGCGGTCTATGACACCTCCACGCCCCGCGCGAGTCTGGTCGGGTTCGCCCGGGTGCTGACGGATTACGTCTCGCTGGCCTACCTGGCCGACGTCTTCGTCCTGCCGGAACACCGCCATCACGGCCTCGGCTCGGCCATGGTCCGCGCCATCCTCGACCACCCCGAACTGCAGGGAGTGCGCCGGTTCCTCCTCGCCACGCTCGATGCGCACGCGCTCTACGCGCGAGCCGGGTTCGAACCGCTCGCGCGACCGCAGGACTTCATGACCCTCCGCCGCGTCACCTCGTACTCGGCCACTCAGAGCCCGTCTGAAAAGTCAGTGGGGATCCTGTTTTCGAGGAAAGGGGCAGATGGCGAGGCGCGAGGAGGGAGGATACCCGACCGTGGTCTCTGACCGACGAGCCACGAAGCCAGATGCCCCTTTCCTCGACAACCCCAAGGGCGGCGGTCCTTTTGGGCGTGTCCTTCGTTGGCTCGGCCGTCATCCCGCGGCCGCGGGACGGGGATGCTCCGACCTCGCCGCCTCGGACACGCCCAAAACCCCTCGCCGCAGGA
>JADLFD010000215.1 GCA_020845805.1 Verrucomicrobiales bacterium
CTCAAGAACTTCGCCGTCATCCAGGGTCATTTGGAGCGCATCCGTCCCGTGGTCCGACAAGCCACGAATATCGCGCAGCTCGCCAAGGTCGGCACCGCAGTCAAAACCTACGAGGAAGCGACCCGCGGACTGAACACGCAATGGGCCCAACTCGATGCCATTGGAGTCCGGCGCGCCAAGATCAGCGATGAATTGGTCGCCAAAACCTCCACCGTGGTCGAAGCCGGCGTCCAAAACACGGTCACTCTCTCCAAGGAAGCCGCGGCCAACTTGACCGCCTCCTCCCGCATCACGCAGGTCGGGCTCGCCATCGCCGCCGCGGTCGGTGTGATCCTCGCCCTCCTCATCACGCGCGGCATCACGCGCACGCTCCGCGGCATCGCCGAGTCCCTCGCCGACGGCGCCGTGCAGACCAGCTCCGCCGCCGCGCAAGTCTCCGCCGCCAGCCAGTCCCTGGCCGAAGGCGCCAGCGAACAAGCGGCGTCCCTCGAGGAAACCAGCGCCTCCCTGGAGGAACTCTCCAGCATGACCAAGAAGAACGCCGATAACGCGCGCCAGGCCAACGAGCTGACCCGCGACACGCGCGCCGCCGCCTCCGCCGGTGCTTCCGAAATGGAGTCCATGAGCCAGGCCATCGGCGATATCAAGAAGTCCAGCGACGAGATCGCGAAGATCATCCAGACCATCGACGAGATCGCGTTCCAGACCAACATCCTCGCCCTGAACGCGGCGGTCGAAGCCGCGCGCGCCGGAGAGGCTGGCATGGGATTCGCCGTGGTGGCGGATGAAGTGCGGTCCCTCGCCCAACGCAGTGCCCAGGCCGCCAAGGACACTTCCGACAAGATCGAGAACGCCATCGCCCGAACCAATCTCGGCGTCGAAATCAGCACCAAAGTCGCCCAGCGGCTGTCGGAGATCGTCAACAAGGTGCAACAAGTCGACTCCATCGCGGCCGAGGTCGCCGCGGCGTCCAACGAACAAAGTCAGGGCATCTCCCAGGTGAACACGGCCGTCACGCAGATGGACAAGGTCACCCAGGGCAACGCCGCCAACGCCGAGGAAAGCGCCAGCGCCGCCACCGAGCTCAACGCGCAGGCCAACTCCCTCAAGGACGTCGTCACCCAGTTGACCGCCCTCGTCGGCAGCAGCCGCCAGCAGGGGACCGAATCCCATTACACGCCGCAGGCGCCCGCCCGCCACCGTGCGCACGGACCGACCCAGGCCGCCGCGTCCCACGCGCCCGCGAAGCGTGAAACCCACCCCACCTCACAGCCGTCCACTCGCGCCCAACTCGGGACGCCCAAGGGCCGCGCGACGACGCCCGCCTCCGCCAAGAGCTCCGACACTCACGAAGGCACCTTCCACGACTTCTGATCGAAGTCATCCGTTTGCGGTGCGGTCAATGCGAGGAAGGGGCGTCCGATCGGCGGGCGCCCCTGTCCGTTTCACCAGGTCTGCGCCGGCCCACGAACCACGCCTCGCAGGGGGCAACCGTCGACACCTCGACCGGTCCCCCGAGAAAAGCGGACCCGTTCTCCCGGCTCTAGGTTCCGCGGTAGACGCACCGCGCCGTGCAGGTCTCCGCCACCACCACCTCGCTCAACAGCGGCAGGCGCGGCTTCAACTCTCGCCACACCCAGACCGCGATGTTCTCGCTGGTCGGATTCTCGAGCCCGGGCACTTCGTTTAGATAACGATGATCCAGGCGCTCCCAAAGCGGCTGAAATGCCGCCTTGATGTCGGCGTAATCCATCACCCAGCCCAGCACTGGATCACACGGCCCGGTGACCACCACTTCAACCACGAAGCTGTGACCGTGCAGTCGACGGCATTTGTGTCCGTCCGGCAGGAGCGGAAGAAGATGCGCCGCTTCAAATTGAAAGGTCCGTCGAAGTTCCAGTGTCATGATTCCCATGGCAATTCCTGCTGCGCCCACGTAACGAGGTCCCCCAGCACCGGCCGACCATCATGGCGCCAGGTCAACGGAGGATGCTGCATCCGGCCCAGCGGGCAGATGCGCGTGATGCCCCACTCGGCAAATCGCTGCGCCAACTCCGGGATTCGAAGTCCGCTGGCAGCCAGTCCCACGGTGGACCACCGCGTCCGCTGCGCTTCCGCCTGCCTCAGGCACTCCTCGACCGTCTCCACCGGTTTTACGATCACGAACCGGTTCAAACAGGAGAGTTGAAACTGAGGATCCCCCTCGTACACCACGCTCCAAGCGGTCGAGTCCCGACTGAACCAGCACTGCGTTCCCGGATCGGCCGCAGCGCGCACGCGATAGAACTCCCGGCGTCTGAAGACGGCATCGGAAACCTCTGGAGCCGGGGTCCCTCGTGGCCACCGGGCTTCGACGCGCTCCAATTCGTCCGCCAACCGCGCGGCGAATCCTTCCGGGGCCAACATGCCCCCCTGCTCCACGAAAATGACGTGAGGCGACAGGCACCCCAACTGGTCCCACATGGCGACATCCATCGCCGCCGCCGCCGTGACGTTGGGCTCTTCGTCCGAACCAAGCATCTCACGTGCGATGTAGGCGGCACTCACGCGGTGCCCGTGAGCCAGGAACCGCACGCGGGACGGCACCGTCGCCCGCACGGCATCCATGGTCGCATCGGAACCGGAAGCCACCACGCAGTCAGCCCCTGCGTAAAGTGCCTCCTCCAGGTCCCGGGTTCCCCCCTTCCACTCCGCGATCTCCAGACAGGACGCAATCTTCGGTTCGATTTCCCTCAGCGAGTGCGCGAACAAGCGCGCGAAAAACGAGCCCCCAGAAGCGCACTTCACGAACTGAGCGGATTTTACTAGCAGCCCGTGCAACAGCGCCGTGAACACGGGTGTGGGAAGTCGCCCTGCCGTCACGTGCACGAGCAGTTCCGGACCGCGAACGCGTGAGGTCAGTCCGCCCAGGCTCTCGGAGTCGTTGGCCACCAACCGATCGACGCGCTGCGGGTGCGCAAATTCCTGCTGCAGCAATGCATTCAACTGCCTCGCGGTCCACAGCTTGAAATACGCATCCAATCCCAGGGCGATCATCTCCCGGGAGAAACCAGTCCGGGCGGGTCCCTCCTCCAACGCCATCGCCCTCCACACCGATTGAGGCCCCTGCCACGCCCGCGCCGTCTCCAGCAGGATCTGCAGAATCGACTCGGTGGATCGGGTCTGGAGGAACCGTTCGCGATTCCGCTTCAACGTCAGGCACGCCTCCGCGACCAACTCCCCGCGGATCACCGCCTCCGCGGGCAAGTCGGCCAGAAAGTAGTTCGGAAGCACCACGCGCGACATGCTGGCCTCTCTTTCAACCGTGAAGCAATGCGACGACGTCAGCCCTGTTCATGGCGACATGAGCGAACAACCCCGGGGTTCCACCGTCTGCGCCCGGCCCAAAACCCGGAACCCCGCGCCGTCCGCCACCACGCGGTCCTCGGTCTGGAGCACCGCCACGGAGTAAACATTCGCGAGGTCCCAGACGCGCAGCAGTCCCGGCACCCCGGGCGCACATTCACGCCCGGTCTCCGGCGATATCGCGCGAGCCCGGGCCCAGGCGGGAAAATGGAAGCGCCCTCCCGCACCTGATTCCCCCGCCCGCCGGTCGTACGCCTGGGAACTGAGCTCGCTCATCCCGTACTCGCGCACGATCCATTCCCTCCCCACCCCCAGAGTATCCGCCACCAGGCGGTGAAGGTCTTCCGGATCCAATTCGCGCGAGCGGCCCTTGTACCCGCCGGTCTCCATCACGCGCGAGCCGGGGGGCAACTCCAGCGCCAGCCCGAGCTCACGCAAGCCATCACAAAGATGCACCAGGCCAAACGCCGTCCCCAACATCACCACGGGTCTTGCCCCCCCCGCCGCCCCCTCCTCCGCATTCAGCTGGGTCCAGAGGCGCGCCGGGTCCACTTGCCAGGCTCCCCCTGAATCCACCCTTCCTACGAAACAGGAACCCTCCCCGCCAAAGCGCGACATCACGCGCTCCAGCATGTGCGCCAGCGACGAATGGGGCGCCTCGGAAGGCGCGGGCGTCAACGCCACGATCCGCACGTCGCGCGCCCCCCGGGACTCGGGAAGCAAATGCGGCTCGAAACTCGCCAGGAGCGAGGCTTCGTATAGAGCCAGCGAGCGGGAACCGTGCACATGCCGGCTGCAACGCTGCCCGGTAGTGCCGCTGGAATGGAAGACGTGCGTGCGCTGCTCGGGAGCCAGGGAAGTCAGTTCCAACTCCTTGAATGCCGCCGCCGGGGCGTGGGGAATCTGGGTCCAGTCGCGAACCGAACCGGGCGTGGCGCGCGACGCCGCACACAGCGCCCGGTACGCCGGATTCCGCTCGTACTGCAGGGCGAAGAGTTCGAGCGCCAACGTTTCGAAATGCGCCGCCTCGAAACCGCGTTCGATCGCGGAGATCAAACTCGCGGCCAGCTCGTCAAGACCCGTGGCACCCATGCGGTTTTGGGGTAGCGAAAAGGGCCGCCGGCTGGTTTTCCGCAACAGCCGGCAGCCCGTGAAAACCAATCGCTGGCGTTTCGATCAGGTCGCGCCCGCCTCCGCCGGCAGGGCGCCGCTCGCCGAGGCCTGCTGACGAAACACGAGCTTGTCGCCCTCGACCGTCACCTCGACCGGATCGCCGTCGTGCAGGGTGCCCTTGAGGATCTCCTCCGCCAGCGGATCCTCCAGGTGACGCTCGACCGCGCGCCGCATGGGCCGTGCGCCGTACTGAGGGTCGTACCCCTTTTCCACCAGGAAATCCTTCGCCTTGGGATCGAGCGCCAGCCGCAGATTCTTCTTCCGCAGCCGGTCCACGACCTTCTCGATCTCCAGATCGAGGATCTGCACCAGGTCCTCCTTGGTCAGGGAATGGAACACGATGACGTCGTCCAGACGGTTGAGAAACTCGGGTTTGAAGAACCGCTTGGATTCCTCGAGCAGCTTCTCGCGCATTTTGTCGTACTTCGCGCCGGCATCATCGTTCGCCGCGCCGAATCCCATCACGCTCGACTTCTTGATCGTCTCCGCGCCCACGTTCGAG
>JADLFD010000216.1 GCA_020845805.1 Verrucomicrobiales bacterium
AGCCCGTCAAACTGTTCGAGGGGTGGGTCGCCCACCAGGATTTGGATCCCCAGCTGATCGGCCCACTCGAAGAGCCGGGCGTTGGCGCTGTTGTTGTTGCTGAACCGGACTTGAGCTGCCACCAGCTTGACGGAGGTGGCGGAGAGTTTGCGGCGCAGCAGGGTCAGCTGTTCGTCGGTCAGGGTGTCGCCCACGCGGGCCTCGCCGAAGCCTGGGCCGATGGCCTGGCCGGCATGGATCTCGAGGATTTCGCAGCCGGCTCGGCGCACTTCCTCGAGGGTTTCGAAGAGGGAGCGCGGCTCATGCGAGCGCGTGGTGGCGCCGACGGCGAATCCGCTGATCAGCGTGGATTCGGGCAGGCGCGCGGCGACGTTTCCCCGGGCGGCGACGGAGCCGAGCACCGACATGAGGCAGGCCAGGGCAAGGCGTGGAAAGGCGCGTGGCATGAGGATTCGATGAGCGGGGCGGTGCTCCGGGCGCGGATGTGCCGCACCTTCACCGACCCCTGGCGGGGGGAGGGTAGGGGAAGGTGTGGCGTGAGGCGACCCTGGAGTGCGGGAACGCCGTCACCACCTCAGGATCGCGCGGAGCGCGGGGGAACCCGCCGGAGCTCGCTGGCACGGGCCTCGTGCGAAGGTCCCGGCGTGACTTCTGTGGGGGCTCTGGCATAACTCCGCGCCCGTGCACGATTTTCGTTATCTAGGCGGCCGATTGCACTGCGAAGGGATGGCGCTGGAGACCCTGGCAGCGCGATATGGCACTCCGCTTTACGTCTACTCGACCCACACGTTGCTGGACCACTTCACCAAGCTCGACTCGGCGTTGGCGCCGCTCGATCACCTGGTCTGCTTTGCGGTCAAGGCCAACTCGAACCTGGGGGTGCTGCGAACCCTGGCCGAAGCGGGCAGCGGATTCGACATCGTGAGCGAGGGCGAGTTGCGGCGCGTGATCGCCGCTGGCGGAGACCCGACGCGGTGCGTGTTCGCGGGCGTGGGGAAGTCCGAGCGCGAAATCGAGTTCGCCATCCGGCAGGGCATTTATTCCTTCAACGTCGAGAGCGAGCCCGAGATCGAGCGCATCGACCGCGTGGCCAAGCGGCTGGGGTGCCGGGCGCCGGTGGCGGTGCGGGTGAACCCGAATGTGGACGCCCATACGCACGCCAAGATCACCACGGGCACCTACGAGAACAAATTCGGCATCGCCATCGAACAGATCGAGGCGGTGTACGCCCGTGCCTCGCGCCGGCGGAACATCCAGTTGCGCGGGCTCCAGATGCACATCGGTTCCCAGCTCACCGAGGTGGCACCTTTCCGGCAAGCGGTGGAGAAAGTCGCGCCGCTGGCGCGCCGACTGCATGAGAAGTACGGACTCGAGTTCCTCAGCATCGGTGGTGGGATTGGCATCGTCTATCAGTCAGCCCTGGCGTCCGGGGATCCCCGGTGGTGGACGGCCTCCAAGGAGGCCAAGTCGATCCTGACTCCGGCCACCTATGCGGCCACGCTGAAGCCACTGCTCCAGAGCGTGGGTTTGAGGATCCTGGTTGAGCCGGGCCGGTTCATCGTCGGCAACGCCGGGGCGCTGGTCACACGCGTCGAGTTCGTGAAGCGCACGGGCAGCAAGAATTTCGTGATCGTGGATGCCGCGATGAACGACCTGATCCGCCCGGCGTTTTATGATGCCTACCACGAGATCGTGCCCATCCGTCGCAAGGCGGGGGCCATGATCTCCTCGGACGTGGTGGGGCCCATCTGCGAGAGTGGGGATTACTTCGCCAAGAACCGGCCGTTGCCGAAGGTTCGTGAGGGCGATTTGATCGCCCTGTTGAGTGCGGGCGCCTACGGCGCGGTGATGAGTTCCAACTACAACTCCCGCGCCCTGGTGGCGGAGGCGTTGGTGCATGGGGATCAAGCCGAACTCGTGCGTGAGCGCCAGGAGTTGGAGGAAATCTGGGCCAGGGAACGCGTTCCCTCCTGGCTCGGTCGCCAGAAGGCCAAGAAACGCCCGGCCCGCGGTCGCGCATGAGTTGGTTCGTGACCAGACGTTTTCTCGCGCGCGGACTGAGACCGAAGTCGCGGCTTCCTCTCGAACCCTGGCCGTTCGCGACCTGGATCCTGCTGGCGATGGCGGCCCTGCTCGCGATGGGTCTCACGGCGGGAGCCGCGCAGTCGGTGGGGGGCGTGCGGGTCATCGATGAGCCGTTCGACGACGGCCTGCGGCTCTCGGTGGTGAACTCCAACCTCGCCGCCATCACCCTCACGCTCAACGTCACCGGCGACAACGCCAAGCCGGACAAGCGCATGCCGCTCGTGGTGACCTGCCCGGGCCACGGCCGGTTCCCCTTCGTGGTGCTCAAGCCGGCGCGCGCAGGACGTTCCTTCAACTACCGCGTCCGGTATGACTGGCAGTTTGGCGCCACGGCCGCGCGGCACTCGTCCTCCCTCGTATACGATCTACCATTCGCGGCCGGGCAAAAATTCCGTGTCGTCCAGGGATATCACGGGAACTTCACGCACACGGGGAACGACGAGTATGCCGTGGACTTCGGGATGCCCGAAGGCACCCCGGTGCATGCAGCTCGCGAGGGGATCGTCGAGGTGGTCGTCGATCGGTACACCGAAGGCGGCGTCGATCCCAACCTCCGTGACTTCGCGAACTTCGTCCTGGTCCGGCATGCCGATGGCACCTACGGGGAGTATGTGCATCTCCAAAAGGGATCGGTGCGTGTGCACCCCGGGGACCGCATCCGCGCGCGGGAAATGATCGGGTACTCCGGCAACACAGGGTATTCGCAGGGTCCGCACCTCCACTTCGCCGTGTTCCGCGCCCTCGATGGCGTACGCCGCGAGACGTTCCGTGTGCGTTTTCGGACGCTCGACGGGGACACCCT
>JADLFD010000217.1 GCA_020845805.1 Verrucomicrobiales bacterium
AGGAGTTGAGATCTGGATCCTGGGATTGGGCCTGACCGATTCGGGGGCAAGAAAATGAAGGCAGGAAAATAAAGGCCGGGGAGCTTTGGAGAATCGACGCCTGCCCTCCATCTTCCTGCCCTCCATCCCCGCTGACTTCTCAGACGGTGTCTCAGGGCGTGGCGGACGGTTTCAAGTGCCGGTCCAGGAACTCGCGCGTCAACTCGGCCACGCGCGGATCTTGAAACCCGCCGTGTCCCGCCCCCTTCACCGTGTACAACAAAACCGGCACTCCGGCGCGCTTCAGCGCGGCCTCCAGCAGCACGCTCTGGTGAAAGGGCACCAGGGGGTCCCGGTCCCCGTGACAAATCAGGAACGGCGGATCCTGCGGTGTGATATAGGTGATCGGATTGGCCCGTTGCACCCGCTCCCGGTGTTCCTGGATCGCCCCCCCACCAAGAGGGATTCCGGCGAATCCGCGCCATCGTGCACCATGCCTCCCTCGGGGCGATGCTCGTCCATCTGCAGGAAATCCGTTGGACCGTAGAAGTCCACCACCGCCTGCACGGCGCTCGACCGATCGAGGTGCGCGCCCACCTCAAACCCCTGGTGGTCCCCCGTGGTTCCCAGCATCGCCGCCAGGTGTCCTCCCGCCGAACTGCCCAGCGACGCGAAGCGCGCCGGATCCAGCCCGTACTCGGTGGCGTGCGCCCGCAACCAACGCACCGCCGCTTTGCAGTCCTCGATTTGCGCGGGGAAGAGGGCGTGCTGACTCAGGCGGTAGTTGACGGACGCGATGGCATACCCGCGCGCCAGGAACTCGACAGGCACATCCATCTCTTTGCTGCCCATTTTGAACGCACCACCATGGATGCTGATGATGACCGGTCGTGATCGACCTTGTTTCGGCAGGTACAGGTCCAGTTTCTGACGTTCGTGGCCGTCCGTGACATAGGCCAGATCCCGACGCACGAAGTAGCCAGGCATCGACTCTCGGGAGGGTTCTCCTTCGGCCGAATCCGCGGGCTTCCCCACTTGCGCGCCCGCGGCCAGCGACATGACCACGATCAGGAGGAACCGAGCCAAAGTTTTCCGTGCATTCATCGATCGCCAGATGGGGCACCGCGATATTCTGGCCGCAGCGAGCCCGCGGCCCACTTCCTTGGCGCACTTCGGGAACGCTGTCGACCGCGGAGACGCGGCGTTCCCCGCCCGGGCGCGCATAGCACCCCCCTGCATTCCCGGGCGCCACTTCCCCCCGGGGTTCCCCACGCTACGCTAGTCAGACCAGTCCAGCGCGGCCACCAGTGCTGGATGCAGTGTGGTGCTGGCCCCCAGCACGGGGTAATTGCAGCGCGTGGCCTCCGCACCCAGGTCCAGGCGGATCGGAGCACCGGAAAGATCGGTCAGGACGCCGCCCGCCTCGGGAAACATCAGGCAGGATGCCGCAATGTCCCAAATCCGAGTGCAATGATTGATGTAGCCCCCGTACCGGCCGTCGATCGTGTGACACAGATCCACGCAGCAGTTCGTGGCGCGTACATTACGGACCTGCTGCACCACGCGCCCCAACCCCAGGCACTGGCGCGACACTTCCGCGGGATCCTCCGCCACATCCATGGCGTAGGAGCAGAGCACCGAAGCGAGGCTCGTCGCGTCCGTCATTCGCACCGGGGTCCCGTCGCGCGTCACGCCTTGTCCACGCTCGGACAAGTAGAGCGCACCCGTGACCGGCAGATACATCGCTGCCAGGACCGGTTGGTCGCGTTCCAGCAACGCCATCAAAACCCCGAACCAGGGAAGCCCGGCGGCGAAGTTGGACGTCCCATCGAGGGGGTCGATCACCCAGGTGAGATCCGAAGATCCCGGCGCAAACCCCGTCTCCTCCGCCAAGGTGCCGTGGTCAGGAAAACGCGCACGAATGAGCTGAAGAATACAGCGCTCGGAAGCAAGATCCGCCGCGGTAACCACGCTGCTCTGGTTCTCCTTGAGCAGAGCAGGCAGACCCGACCCGAAATGGTCCAGGAGGACCTGGCCCCCGGCCCTGACACACTGGACGAGCAGATCCTTCATGGCGGGTTGAGCAGGGGGCGGGAGGGCTGGCCTGGGGTCACCCCCTCCAGCAAGGTTCCGGCGTCGATCGTTCTAAGGCTTTGCCTCGGTGGGCAGTTTGTCCCACTCGCTCCATACCACGCGCCCGCGGCAGACCGTGGCGACAGCCTTGCCCTTCAGGCGCCATCCGTGGAACGGCGAATTGGCGGATTTGCTGGCCGTGCGTTTGACGTCGTAGGTCCACTCGCGGTCCACGTCGATGAGGGTAAGGTCCGCCGGCCCGCCCACTTCAATCCGACCCAGGCTGGTCCCGGTCTCCTCGGCCTTCAGCGAGACGAGGGCCGCGGGCCGCGCGGTGAAGAGCTCGACCAGGCGCGGCAGCGGGAGGTGGCCCGCGTGATACAGTTCGGTCAGCGAGATCCCCAGTTCGGTTTCGAGCCCCAGAATCCCGAAGGGCGCGAAGTCGAACTCCACATCCTTCTCGTAGTTGCAGTGCGGGGCGTGATCGCTCGAGAGAATATCCAGCGTGCCATCGCGGATCCCCTCCACCACCGCGGCGCGGTCGGCGGCGGATCGCAACGGCGGGTTCATCTTGAAATGGGTGTCGTAAGCCGGCCATCGCGGACGCTCCGCCTCAGGCATGAGCCGGGCCGCAAAGAGGGAGGCCCCGTCCTCGGGCCAGAACTTGTCTGATCCCGCCACGGCAGCATCGGTGAGGGTAAAATGGTGGGGACACGCCTCGCCGGTGATGGGGACGCCTTCCGCACGTGCCTGGCGCAGGAGTTCGACACTCTGCCTCGAGCTGATGTGCTGGCAATGAATCGGTGTGCCCGTCATCCGCGCGAGCAGGATGTTGCGCGCGACGATGGCGTCCTCACCCACTGCCGGCCACCCGCGCAGACCCAGCACCGTGCTCCAATACCCCTCATGCATCACCCCCTCCTGCACGAGCGCGTACTCCTGGCAGTGATCCATCACCGTCAGCCCGTACATGCGGCTGTACTCCAGCGCACGACGCATCAGATCGGCATTTTGCACGCAGCGCCCGTCGTCCGTAATCGCCACCACTCCCGCCCGGTGCAACGCCCCGATCGGCGCCAGCTCCTCGCCCGCAATGTCCTTGGTGATGGCTCCCGTTACGAAGACCCGCACACAAGCCGCACGGGCACGCTCGCGCACCAGGCCCACCGCCGCGGGATCGTCGATGGCGGGCTTCGTGTTGGGCATGCACACCACGGAGGTGAATCCACCCCGGGCGGCACACTCGGCGCCGCTGACGATGTTCTCCTTGGCCGTCTGGCCGGGTTCGCGGAAGTGGACATGGATATCCAGCAACCCGGGAGTGACGACCAGACCCCGCGCCTCCACCACCGGGACGCCGCGGGCCTGCGGGTGCGTGGAAAGATCCGTGTCCAGGGCGGCAATACGGCCGTCACGCCAAAGCACGTCGCGCACGCCGTCCAGCCCTTGCGACGGATCAATCACGCGGCCCGCTCGAAGCAGCACGTCGGACATGGGTCGACGTTACGGGCCTGTGAATTGACAAGGCAAGCGTCGCGGGTGCACCCTGCCGCCGTCGCGTCGGATGCGGGCGTAGCTTAGTGGTAAAGCTCCAGCCTTCCAAGCTGGCTATGAGGGTTCGATTCCCTTCGCCCGCTCCATCGCCTTCCTCCCGGCCTGCGGCCCATACCACTCCGACCCCGCCGCCCGCTGGCACTGTTCCAATCACCGGGGCGCGTTCAACCCACGAACCACCTCCTCCGCCTCATGCGTCGGAGGCTGACACGCCGAACCCGTGCACAAGTACACCGTGGGTCGACCGGCCTTCGCCGTCAGCGTGCGTGCGAAAGCTTCGACCGGACCGCGCGTGCCCAGGATCACGCGGTTCGGTTGATACACGCGGTGCGCCGCGCGTAGCAGCGCCCGGCCCGCGGAAGAACCAACGTCCCCGGCGATGACGACCCGGTGCGGATCCTGGAGCGAGAAGGACACCGCCTGCAGCAGGGACGGCAACCCCTGAGGCGACTTCATGAGCCGCTCCGCGAAGAGTCGCAGTACCCCCTCCGCCGCTTCCCGCCACGCAGGCTGATCCGTGATCGCCGCCAGTCGCAGCAGGGAGAGCGCCGCCACCGAATTCCCCGACGGCTCCGCCCCGTCGTAGTCCTCCTTCACCTGCAGGATCAAATCCGAGGCGGCGCTTTGCCAGAATCCGCCCGCTCCCGGGTCGTGAAAGCGCGCCACCATGGCCGCCGCCAGGTCGACCGCAAACTCGAGGTGTCGCGTTTCCAAGGTCGCTTCATACAGGTGCAGGACCCCCTCCAACAAATAGGCGTGGTCGTCCAACAGCAGCGCATCGTCGCGCTCTCCCTCCCGCCACCGGTGATGCATTCGTCCCGGCTCTCCCGCCGCGGCGGGCACCCAGAGGCGCGATCGGAGGAACGCCACATTGCGCTCGGCCGCCGCCAGCCACCCGGGCTCCTCAAGAATCACCGCCGCCCGCGCCAGGGCTCCGAGCATCAGCCCGTTCCACGAAGTGAGAATCTTGTCGTCGAGGTGCGGCCGCACCCGCTGGGCACGGCGCTCCTGCATCCGTGCCCTTGCCGAAGCGAGCCATCCACGGTCCAACGCGGTCAGGTTGGTGTCCGCCACGCTCAACACATTGAGACCCCGCAGCGGCTGAGGATGGCTGTGATCCTCAAAATTCCCGCGCTCAGTGATCCCGTGATAGCGGAACACCACCCGGGACTCGTCTTCACTCAACAACTCCGCCAGTTCGGACCGGGTCCAGCAGTAGAACTTGCCCTCCTGCCCTTCGCTGTCCGCGTCCTCGGCTGAGTAAAAGCCACCCTCCGGATGCGTCATGTCACGCAGCACATAGCCCACCGTGGAGCGCACCACCTCGGCGTATGCCGGATCCCCGCTGACCAGCCACGCGTCGAGATAGAGGTGAATCAGTTGCGCGTTGTCGTAGAGCATCTTCTCGAAATGCGGCACCAGCCACTCGGCATCCACCGAATACCGCGCAAACCCGCCTCCCAGCTGATCCTGCATCCCTCCCGCCCTCATGCGATCACAGGTGTGCAGGACCATCCGGACCGCCTCCGCATCACCGGTCCGCCGCCCGTGCAAGAGGAGGAAGGAAGGCACGCTCGGGCGCGGAAACTTCGGCGCCCCACCGAATCCCCCGTGCCGCGCGTCGTATTCGGATTTGAACAACGCCGCCGCGTGGGTGAGAACCCCCTCGCCCGGCAGAGCTCGATCCACCGAACCCGTGTGCCGTGTGAACTGGCTCAACTGCTCGGTCACAGCGACCGCAGACTCCACCACCTCCCCCTGTCGCTCCTTCCAGAGCGCCGCGATCTGATTCAGCACGTCCACAAATCCCGGCCGCCCCTGGCGTCCCGAGGGTGGCCAGTACGTACCGCCGTAAAACGGCTGACGGTCTGGAGTGAGAAACACGTTCAAGGGCCATCCGCCCGAGCCCGTGCGCGCCTGGACGTAGGTCATGTAGATCTTGTCCACATCCGGCCGCTCCTCGCGGTCCACCTTGATGCTCACAAAATGGTCGTTCAACACCGCCGCCGTGGCGCGGTCCTCAAACGACTCGCGCTCCATCACATGGCACCAATGGCAGGTCGAGTAGCCGATGCTGAGGAAGATGGGCTTCCCTTCGCGTTTCGCCTTTTCGAAGGCCTCCGGCCCCCAGGGATACCAATCCACCGGATTGTGCCGGTGCTGCAGGAGATAGGGCGATTTCTCGCCCGCCAACCGGTTGACGGGGCGGGAGACGGACTCCGGGAGTTGCGAGGATGAGGACACAGCAGGGGAGAGCGGGGAGGACTTGGTGGGCCGGCATCCCACCCCCGTGCCGACAGCCATCTGGAGCACCGCCACGGCAAGAGTGAGAAGCGGGGACGCGGAACGGACGACCACCGCGCGACCGTAGCAGCGGGGACCATGACAGCAAGCCACCCCGGCCGTCACCGCGAGGCCTCGACCGGATTTCGCGGCGGCGCTCCGCCCAGCACGCGCCGAATCTCCTGCGCCGCCTTCACCCGGATCTCCATCACCGCCTCCTCCGAGTAGAACGCCGTGTGCGGGGTGAGGATCAGATTCACCAGGGGATTGCGATCCTCGCGCCACAGTTTGACCAACCGTTCCTCGCCCGTCGGCGGCTCGGAAGGCAGCACGTCGATGCCAGCCCCCGAGATATGTCCGGACTCCAAGGCATCCGCGAGCGCCTCCGTGTCCACCACCGCGCCGCGTGAGGTGTTGATCAATATCGCCCCCCGTTTCATGAGCGACAGCGCCCGGGATCCCAGCAGGCCCCGGGTCTCGTCGTTCAACGGCGTATGCACCGACACCACATCGCTTTCCCGCAGCAGGGTGTCCAGATCGACCAGCGGCACTCCATAGACCTTCTCCAGCCCCGGGCGAAGATACGGATCACAGGCGATCACCCGCATCCGGAAAGCTCGGGCGCGAAGCGCGGTGGCGGCTCCGATCCGACCGAGCCCGATGACGCCGAAGGTTTGCCCCGCCAACCGCGACACCGGCTCCACCGCCCGTTTGTCCCAGGGCTCCAAGTGCCTCCTCAGGCGACGTTCGACACCCACCCAACCGCGATTGACTGCCAACATCAGACCGATCGCGTGATCGGCGACCTCGTCAACGCCGTAGTCGGGCACATGACAGACGGTGATGCCACGGGCCCGCGCCGCCGCGAGGTCGACATTGTCGAAACCCACCCCACCTCGAACGATCACGCGACATCGTTCGAGCCGGTGAATCAGCTCCGCCGGCAGCGAGACTTCGTGAAAAAGCAGGATTCCGTCCGCATCCTCGATCCGGCCCGCCAGTTCCGCGGTCCGCCGGGCCTGGAGACACTCCACCGTGGCCACGCCCGCCAACTCGCGTTCTTCCACCCACGCGGGCGGCTGAAGGTAGTCCGTGACCACAACCCGGTGCACGACGGCAGCCTAACGCGGCAGCGCCGCCGAGAAAGCCCGATTCCATCCCCGACCCGACCCGGGTGGCGCGGCCGAGCAGCCTGGATTTCCGGAAATACAACGTCCCGCCGCGATTCTGGCGGCCCGTGTGTGCCGCACGTTGGGCTTGCCACAGGTTCGCCCATCGCGCACTTTCGCCGCTCTATTTCGGTCCAATGACGACGGCCTTTCTTGCTTCGATAGTCCTCGGACTCGCTCCCGGGACTCCTGCGGGCACTCAGAGCGGCACCCCTCCCTGGGTGCAGCTCGTGCCCTTCCTTCTCCTGTTCGTGGTGATGTATCTGGTGATGATCTTACCCCAGCAGCGGAAGGCCAAACAGCACGCTCAACTCCTGAAAACCCTCAAGGCCGGAGACCGCGTCGTCACCTCCTCCGGAATCGTCGGCGTGGTGGTGGGCCTCCGCGAAAACCTGGTCACCATCCGGTCCGAAGACGCCAAAATCGAGGTCCTCAAGAGCTCCATCCAGGACATCACCGAGCGCAAGTCCTGACATCCCCCTCTCCGTCGCATGAAGAATCCGTTTCCGTGGATCGTCGCCGTCGTCGTGGTGCTCCTGTGGGCTGCCTACGAGTCGTATCCCCCGACCAATCGCACCTTGCTCAGCCAGTTCGAGCGGGATGCCGAGAACACTCAGGACCCGACGTTCAAATCCATCCTTGCCACCGCACGCGAGCTGGAGGCGAAGGGGGCGAGCAACGGCTTCGCCAACCTCCTCGCCGCCGCGGGCACCAACAGCCTCGAACGCTTTTTCCCGCACGTCGAAGTCCCCGCCGGCAAGGACACCAACCGCGTCATCCTCAACGACCTCCAGCGCAAGTCCCTCGGCCAGCTTAAGCTCGGCCTCGACCTGCAGGGCGGGATGTCCTTCATCGTCCGGATGAAGACCGACCAACTCAAGGACCAGGCCGACATGGAACGCGCCCTGGACCAGGCGGTCGAGATCCTGCGCCGCCGCGTCGATCGCTACGGCGTCGCCGAACCGACCATCCAGCGCCTGGGCACCGACTCCATCGAAATTCAAATGCCGGGCCTGACGGACGCCGAGAAGGAAGCCGTGGCCGACACGATCAAGAAGGCCGCCCGGTTGGAGTTCCGTATGGTGCACGAGGACAGCTTCCGCCTCATCCAGGAAGGACTCGTCCCGCCAGGCTACGAACTGCTTACCGAGGTCCGCAAGGATCCCAAGTCGGGACAGGCAAGAACCGAACCTCTGCTGGTCAAAAAGAAGCCGGAGGGCGGTCTGGACGGTTCCTTCATCCTGCGTGCGGCGCCCGTGCCCGAGCCGGTCACCGGGCAGCCCCAAATCGAGTTCGAGTTCAACATGGACGGAGCCAGGATCTTCGGAGACCTCACCCGGAAGTACCTCCCCCGCTCCACGCCCCAGGGCGGAATGGTCCACTCCCGCATGGCCATCGTCCTCGATGGCGTCCTGGTTTCCGCCCCGCAGATCAACGAGGAGATCCCGAACGGTCGCGGCGTCATCCACGGCAACTTCGACATGAAGGAAGCCACCGAAGTCGCCAACGCGCTGGTGAACCCCCTTCAAGCCCCCCTCGAGATCATCGAGGAAAGCTCCGTGGCCGCCACCTTGGGCGCCGACTCCATTCAAAGCGGCGTGAAGGCCACCGTCATCGGAACCCTATTCGTCGTCGGGTTCATGGTCGTCTACTACCTGCTCGCTGGGGTGATCGCCAATTTCGCGCTCATGCTGAACATCTTCATCCTGCTGGGGGTGATGTGCGCGCTGGATTCGACGCTGACCCTCCCTGGCATCGCCGGCATCGTGCTCACCGCAGGTATGGCGGTTGATGCCAACGTGCTGATCTACGAGCGCGTGCGCGAAGAACTCCAGGCCGGCAAATCCCTCCGTGGCGCGCTCACCGCGGGCTATGCCAAGGCGTTCTGGACCATCTTCGACTCCAACCTGACCACACTGATCTCCGCTGTGATCATGATCTGGCTGGGAACAGGTTCCGTGCAGGGATTCGGCGTCACCCTGGCCATCGGCTTGTGCGTGAGCATGTTCACCGCCCTGGTGGTCACGCGGTTGATCTTCGATTTCCTCCTCTCACGCGGCATGACGAACCTCCGCATGATGTCGCTGGTCGGCGAGACGAAGTTCGACTTCATGAAGCTGGCCGTCCCCGCCTTCGTGCTGTCCTGGTCCCTGATTCTCATCGGCATCGGCTACGGCGTCTATCGCGGGAAGGACGTCCTCGGGGTGGATTTCGCAGGTGGTTCCCAGGTGACCTTCTCCTACGCGAAAGCCGCGCCGATCAGCGAGATCCGGGATGCCGCGAAACGCCTCGGCGTGGATGACGCCACCATCGTCCCGAAAGCAGCGCCCGGCGGCGGCCTGCCCACGGTCCAGATCATCGTGCCGTTCGATAAGGGCGAGAAGATCCAGAAGGAACTCGGACAGCAACTCTCCAGCTACGGGTTCCAGTTCAAGCAACTGGAACGCAAAGGCCCCAGCGTCGGTGAGGAAATCCAGCTGTCCGCTCTCAAATCAGTCATGCTCGCCCTGTTCGGCATCCTGGTCTATGTGGCGTTCCGCTATGAGTTCAGTTTCTCCATCGGCGCCGTCATCGCCATCATCCACGACGTCCTCATGACGATGGGATGGTTCTTCCTCACCGACCGCCAGCTCAGCGGCCCGATGGTCGCCGCGATCCTCACCATCATCGGCTTCTCCATCAACGACACCATCGTCATCTTCGATCGTATCCGCGAAGATCTGAAGCTGGGCGTCAAGGGAAGCTTCCGGGAACTTCTGAACCTGGCGATCAACCAGACCCTCAGCCGCACCATCATCACCTCCGGAACCGTGCTCCTGGCCACGCTGTCCCTGTATGTTTTCGGAGGCAGCGTGATCAACGATTTCGCCTTCACCTTCCTGGTGGGCATTCTCACCGGCACCTACTCGACGATCTACATCGCGAGCGCCGTGGTGCTCTGGTGGCACAAGGGACAACGCCCCGTGATTGGAACCCCGGCCGCCCCGGTTGCGCCGCAGATCGAGCAACCGGCCAGGGCTTGAG
>JADLFD010000218.1 GCA_020845805.1 Verrucomicrobiales bacterium
TCCTCGACGCCGATTCCGCGCCCACCCGCGAACTATTCGAAGCCACCGCCCGCGAAATCGAACGCGGCGACCGCGTGTTCGTCGGTGCCGTCGTGCGGCTCGACGCCGATCTCGGCTGGAGCGGCAATGCCCTCCTCGGCCTCTGGAACCTCGCCAGCCGATGCCTGCGTTGGATGGCCGGCTCCTTCGTCGCCGTCGACGCCACCGCCTTCCGTGCGGTGGGCGGCTTCGATCAAGCTCTCTACGCCGGCGAAGAACTCGACCTCAGCCGCCGGCTCAAGGCCTTCGGACGCCGCGATGGCCGCACCTACACCATCCTTACGCGCCATCCCATCCTCAGCTCAGCCCGGCGCCTGAAACTTTACCGCCGCACCGAACTCCTCCGGTTCTTTGCCCAAGCCACCCTGCGCCCCTTCCACACCCCCCGCAGCAAAGAGGCCTGCGCCATGTGGTACGACGGAAAACGCTGAATGCCGCCCACCCGCTCCCCCCCTTCTCCTCATGGGCGCCGGACCCGTCATCCTTCGCGAACTGGGCGAACAAGCCCGGCGCCCGGCGCTCACGCTCCTCCGCGTCCTCAGTCCGGTCCTGCTCCTCGTCGGCGCGCTGCACCTCATCTTCCACCCCGTCTACCAGGGCGGGTGGGTGGTGGTCGGAGGTCGCGCCTTCCGTGCCGAGGAGAACTGGAGCGTCGCGGCCGAGGCGGCCCTCGAAGCCTTCAATCACCGGGGTTCCTCCCTCTTCGCCGCCCTCAACTTCGTCCTGCTCGCCGCCATCTGGATCCTCGGACCCCTCATCACCGCCGACTGCCTCAGCCGCGAACGGCGCGAGGGCACCCTCGGCCTTCTCCTGCTCACGCCGCTCACCCCGCGCGACGTCGTGACCGCGAAATGGACCGCGCACACCCTGCGCGCCACCTCCGCCCTGGTGGCTACCATTCCGATCCTCCTCGTTCCCATTCTTCTCGGCGGCGTCTCCGGCAATCAAATCCTGCGCGCAGTGCTGCTGGATGCCGCCTCCCTCGCCCTCGCCCTCAGCGCCGGGCTCTACGCCTCCATTCGCTGGCAAGGCCCCCGAGCGGTGCAGGTCGGCGCCCTGCTCGTCGCCGCCACCGCCGCCTTCACCTGGCTGATCGGATGGTCCGTCTTCGAAGCCCTCCTCAACCTCCAAACCCACAGCCTCCTCGCCGCTCCCGGCTGGATCGCGAGCCGCGCGCTGGAACGCTTCGGCAAAGGACTCGAAATCATCACCGGCGTGGTCGCCGACCCGCGCCAGTTCCTCTGGCTCGCCGGCAGCAGCCCCATCGCCTCCTCCCCCGATCTCCTCATCCCGGCAGTCCTCTTCGCCCTCGCGCTGGGCATCACCCGCCTCACGCTCCGCGCCGTCACCCGCGCCGTCGCCCTGACCCGGATCCTCGATGGCGGTGGCGCCCCGGCCTCCCCACTCGCCGAGCGCTTCACTCGCCCCTCCCTCCTCCCAGCCGTGCTCCGCACGCTCCGCCGCGCCTGCCACCGAATCTCCCCTGTCCTCGACCTCGAAACCCTTTCCTGGCGCCTGCGGCTCGCCCCCTGGCTCGCCCTGCTCGCCGTGGGCATCGCCGAACCCTTCTGGATCCTGAACCCGCGCCACTCGCTGCCCCTCCCCGTCGTGGTGCTGTGCAGCATGGTGGCGCTCTCCGCCGCCGCCAGTCTGCATCGCGAACGGACCAACGGCGTGCTCGAACTCCTGCTCACCACCCCCCGCGGCCTCCGTCACCTGGTCCTGGGCAAACTCGTCGCCCTGCTCGTCCTCGCCCTCCCCGCTGCCGGCCTGATCCTCGCCGCCGAACTCGCTTCCCCCGGATTGCCCGGCCTGGACACCCCGGAGCGCCTGCGTCACCTGGCGTGGATCCTCGCCTCGCACGTGCCCCTCACCGCCGCAGTCGGGCTCTACTGGTCCCTGCGTCTCCCCGCCGTTCCCCTGGCCCTCCTGGCCACGGTGGCCACGACCTCGGTCCTGCTCACGTTGTCCCACGTCGGTCCTCCGATGATCCTTGGCGTGAGTCCACCGGGGTGGCCCCTCCTCCTCCGCGGACTGCTCGAACTGGCCGCGGCCGGCGGCTTCGTCTTCCTGCTTGCACGTTCGCTGCGAACGGGGAGGTTTTCCGCGCGTTAACCAGCGTCCCGTGAACCTCTTCCCCGTCGCCCACCGAGAACTCCGCGTGGCCGCGCGCAAGCGCGCCACGTACTGGGTGCGCTTCACCGCGGCCGCGCTGGCCATGGGCACCGCCACGCTCGCCTTCCTCGCCACCTACCGCGAAACCCCCGCCGCTCAGGCCCAGGCACTGTTCATCGGCCTCTCCGTGGTCGCCTTTGTCTTCTGCCTCTTCGGCGGTGTGGCCGCCACTTCGGACTGCGTCAGCGAGGAAAAACGCGACGGCACCCTCGGCCTCCTTTTCCTCACCGATCTGCGCCCCTTCGATGTGGTGCTCGGCAAAATGATGGCCGGATCACTCAAGGCGGTCCTCGCCCTCGTCGCTCTCATCCCCATCATCGCCATCCCCATCCTCATGGGTGGCGTGACCGCCGACTCGGTGCGCCAGATCGCGTTCACGCTCCTCAACACGCTCTTCCTGTCCCTCGCGCTCGGGGTCTTCGTCAGCGTCCTCGCCCGCGACGCACGCGGCGCGCTGAGTGGCTCGCTCATCGGCCTCCTCGTCCTGCTGCTCCTCCTGCCCGCCTTGCGCTGGGTCACCCTCGACTACCTGCTCCCGCCCCCCCCGCCGGGCATCCCCACCCCAGGCAACCTCGTCGATCAACGCCTCGCCTGGATGCTCCTCGTCAATCCCGCGATCCTGCTCTTCACGTCCTTCACCAATGTCTTCGGCGTGGGTCGCCCCGGAAACGATTTCTGGATTTGCCTCGGCAGCCAGCACGCCCTCGCTTGGCTCCTCCTCGCCGCCGCCTGCGTCATCCTGCCCCGCGCCTGGCAGGATCGTGTCGAACGCCGCGTAACCCCCGCCTCGCCTCCCCGCCGCTCGCCCCCGTCCACCACCGAGGTCCGGTCGGAGGCCGCCCCACCTGACCCCGCCTGGGCAACGCGCTCCCGCACCTTCGACCGCGAACCCTTCGCCTGGATGATCACGCGCGAAAGCCGCCCCGTCCTCGGCACCTGGATCGGGCTCGCCATGCTCGGGGCCCTCTGGTGCTGGGGCTTCGTCGAAATGAAAGGAGAATGGCTCCAGGCGCCCATCGGCATCACCACCCTCTTCCTGGCGGGCCTCTTCCTCAAACTGCGCATGGCCAACACCGCCTGCCGCCCGCTCCACGACCACCGACGCACCGGCGCCCTCGAACTCCTCCTGGCCACCCCCCTCCAACCCCACCGCATCGTCCGCGGCCTCATCCACGGACTCTGGAGCACGTTCGCCCCCCCGGTCGCCCTCCTCCTGCTCATCTCCTTCCCCTTGGTGATGAATTCCGTGCGGTACAGCTTCAGCACCCCCGACACCGTGGAAATCCTCAGCACCTTCGCCGTCGTCCTCGGCATCCTCGTGCTCGACCTCATCGCCCTCGCCTGGACCGGCGCCTGGCACGGCCTGCGATCCCAGCGCTATGTGCGCGCCGTGACCCTGTCGGTTCTCCAGATCCTGGTCCTGCCCTGGGTCCTCTTCCTGGTCAGCCTCATCCTCACCGGAATCGCCGTGGAAACCCTCAACCTCGGCGGCAGCTTCGACTTCGGCGCGGTCGGCATCCTCGCCTGGTGGGCCTTCCTCGCCGTGGCTGTCGATGTCTGGCTCATCGTGCGCAGCGCACGCGGTCTGCGCACGCGCTTCCAAGAACTGGCCACCGGCCGCTATGATTCCCCGGTGATGCCACCCACCCCGAACCAGAACGCCGCCGCGGCCCCCGCCTCTCCGGCTGCCTGATCGCACCTCGCCCCGTCCTTTTCCCCATCCGTATTCGTTCCACCATGCCCCTGTTCCGCCCCAAACGAGACGTCGAACCCGAACGCTGGTACCTCCTGCCCGCCATGCAGCACGGCGCACGGCGCAAATTCTACCAGCGCCTCGCCATCGCCATCCTCGTCGGCCTGCTCACGGCCGGCGCGCTGGCGGCGCTGCTCTACTACGCCAACCAGATCCGGTGACGCAGCCCGCCGCATGAAAGCGCTGCCCATCGTCGAACGCGAACTCCGCACCGCGGCGCGCGGCAAGGCATTCTACCGGTGGCGCACCCTCATCGTCGCGCTCGGCCTCGCGCTCATGACCCTGCTCACGCTGTTCATGACGTCCGACGGCACGCCCGCCGAAATCCAAGGCCGCCGACTCTTCAACGCCCTGGTCCTGGTGTCCTGGTTCTACGTCGCGCTCGCCGCCGTCGCCGCCACTTCGGACAGCATCAGCCGCGAGAAGCGCGAAGGCACCCTCGGCCTCCTCTTCCTGACCGACCTGCGCGGCACCGACATCATCCTCGGCAAACTCGCCGCTTCGTCGCTCAACCTCATCTACGGGCTCTTCGGACTGCTCCCCCTGCTCGCCATCCCGGTCATGCTCGGCGGCATCTCCATCGAGACCGGGCTCCTCGCCACCTTGTCGGTCGTCAACCTGCTGTTCGTCTCCCTCAGCATCGGCATGCTGGTCTCCTCCCTCTCCTGGGATGAACGCCGCGCCACCTTCGGCGCCATCATCACCCTCCTCGCCCTCCTCTTCGGCCCCATGCTGCTCGGCGGTATCTGGCTCTGGATGTCCGGACGCGGTCCGCTGGTGATCTACCTCATCTCCTCCCTGAGCCCCCTGTTCCCGCTCATCTCGTCCCTCGGCAGTCCCTCCGGGCCAGCGGAAATCTCACCCTTCTACTCCCTGATCCCCGCCCATCTCCTGGCCTGGATCTTCCTCTTCGCCTCCGGGTTTATCGTCGAGCGCTCCTGGCACTCCAAAAGCGGTGCTCCCGTGCGCCGCACCATCGACGAACGCGTCTTCACCGCCGGTAACCCGCAGTCCCGCGCCCGCCACCGGCGCTCCATGCTCGATGCCCATCCCCTGGTCTGGCTGCTCGAGCGCCACCCAGGCAAACGCTTCTACGCCGACATCCTCGTGTTCGCCATCATGGCCATCTGGGTCTGGGGCTATCGCACCTACGGCACCGGCATGTTCGGCGGACCCACTTGGTTCCTCATCGTGCCCCTCGCCTTCGTGGTCCACCTCATCCTGGCCTCCTGGGTGGTCGCCGAATCCTCCATGCGCCTGATCGAAGACCGCCGCACCGGCGCGCTGGAACTCCTGCTCTGCACGTCGCTCTCCGATCGCGATATCATCCAGGGACACCGCCTCGCCCTCCGTCGATTGTTCCTGCGCCCGGTCCTGCTCCTGGTCGCCGCCGAGGTCTTCGTGGCGTTCAACGGCTTCGGCGTCGAGGGTGACGAGGCCTCGCGCAACGGCCGCTGGATGATGCTCGCCCTCGCCAGCGCTGTGGCGCTGGATACTCACGGCCTGTCTTGGATCGCCCTGCGCCTGGCCATCTCCCTGCCCACCGTCAATCGCGTCGGCGTGCTGGCGCTGGCCATCACACCACTCGGCCCGCTCGTCCTGACCGCCTGCGCCGGCGTCCTCGGCGCCATGCTTCCGCAAAAGTTCGGCACCAGCTTTTCCGCCCTTCTCGCCCTCTGGTTCACCAGCGTGGTGCTGGTCAACCTCGTGGTGGGTCAATGGCTCTGCCGCTCCGCGGTGCTCCGTGAGTTCCGCGACGCCGTCGCCCGACTCCAACCCAAGGCCGCCGTCGCGGGCTGATCCCCTTCCCTCA
>JADLFD010000219.1 GCA_020845805.1 Verrucomicrobiales bacterium
CATCGAGAAAGCCGCGATCTTCCTCGCGCACGGCGCCCGCCTCCATGCGCGCGACGAGGACCTCTGCTCCACGCCGCTGGGTTGGGCAGCCAAGTTCGGACGCCGCGCGATGGTCGAATGGCTCCTCGACCAAGGTGCCGCGCCCAACCTCCCCGACGATCCGCCCTGGGCCACCCCACTCGCCTGGGCGCGCCGACGCGGCCACGCCGATATCACCGAACTCCTGCTCGCGCGCGGCGTCACCGCCTGACCCGCACCCGCCGCGAGATCGAATCACCCAAGCCGCTCCCGCGACCCTCTCCTCGCGCACGCTACTTTCGAGCTCCCTCGATCTTTCGGCCTCTCCCGCACGGCGCCGCCTCGCATCTTTACAAATCCCTGACAAACCCCGCCGAACGGCGCGATAAGAAGGGCGCGTGAGAACGCTCGCCTGTCTGCTGATCTGGCTGTTGCTGCTTCCCGCCCTTCGTGCCGCGGAATCGGTGGAACAATCCTTCCAGGCCGCACTCCTCGCCGAGGAAGCCCGCCGGGACCTGGACGCTGCCATCCGCGGCTATGAGACGGTGATCGCCCAGTTGGATGCCCAACGCGCGCTCGCCGCCACGGCCGTGTTCCGGTTGGGGGAATGCTACCGCAAAGCCGGTCGCACGAACGACGCCGTCGCCCAATACCAGCGCCTCCTGCGAGAATTCCCGACCGAAGCCACCCTCACGCGATTGAGCCGCGAAAACCTGCTCGCCCTCGGCATCACGCCCCACGCATCGACGTCGAGCAGCGATGAACCGGCCCTCGCGGCTCCGCCTGCCCCGGCGGACGAGGAACAGGCGGAGATCGCGCGGTTACGCACGCTGTTCGATCGCAGTCCCGATCTCCTGGACGCGCCCGTGGAGGGTCGGACGCCGTTGTTTCAAGCAGCTTCGAAAGGACAGCTCGCGGTGGTCAAGGCGCTCATCGCCTGGGGCGCGGACGTGAATTCGAACCGGTCGACCTCCCGGGAAACCGCGCTGCACGCGGCAGCGGGAGAGGGACACAAGGCGGTCGTCGAAGCCTTGCTGGAAGCCAGGGCGAATCCGAACGCCAGAAGCGCTCAGGATCGCACGCCCCTTTCGGCCGCGGCGGGCCGCGGCTATGCGGCGGTGGTGGAATCGCTGCTGGCACGCGGGGCGCAGCCAAAACTGGAGAAGGACCACGCCGCGTTGTTCGCGGCGGTGGAGGCGGGACGGACAAATCTGATCGAGCGCCTGGTGAACGTAGGAGCGGACGTGAATGCAGTGCGGTCATTCACCACCTCCGCGCAATCGAATCGAGCTTGTACGCCCTTGGCCGCCGCCGTCGCAGCGGGACAGCGCGGCGCCTCCCAGACGTTGATTCGACTGGGCGCCAAGGTGACGGGCGATTGGGATCTCCAGATCGTCACCCCACATGCGTTGCGGGATGCCGTGATCCGGAGCCAGCCCCTGGATGTGGAGTGGGTGCGTGAGCTGCTGGCCGCGGTGCCCAAGGAAGGATTTCCACCGGGCCTGCTGAACGAACTGCTGCGCCGGGTGGTGGTCGATCAGGGCGGCCGTGAAGAAGTGATCCCGCTCTTGATCCATGCGGGAGCGGACGTGAACGCGACTGTGGAGGGCGGCCGAACCGTGAACCCGTTGATCTTCCTCGCAGCCTCCAAGTCATCCGCCCGCACCTTCGAGCTGATCCTGGCGGCCAAGCCGGACGTGAACGCCACGGCTCAGGACGGCTCGACGGCCTTGCACGCGGCCACTCTGCGACGCGATATCCCCATGACCCTGATCACGCGCTTGCTCCAGGCCGGGGCGGATCCCAACCGACTGAATATCCGCGACTACACCCCGCTCTCGAACGTCCGCGAGCATTTGTCCAGATTGCAGGGAGGTCGGTGGCAGGCCATGCCCGCGCCCGCGCGACTCGGCGGAGCCGTCCCTGGCATTCCGGCGGCTTTGCCGATGGCTGTCGTGCCCCAAGGACCGACGGGGATTGAGTTCGCTTCGAACGGGGAGGACGAGCGAGCCCAAGAGATCGCGATGTGGTCCTCCGTGGAGTCCGCGTTGCTGGCTGCTGGTGCGCGGGGAGATTTGGTGCGGCGGTTGAGCCTGCATTGGCAGCGCGGCCAGGGTTCCGGCGCACTGCTGCGACGAGCCGGGGACGATCCTGCGCCCACCCTGGCGGATTTCCTGATGATCGCTTTCTCCGGCGCCGTGGACGCCGTGGCCGCCTGGCCCGATCTGTCGGCGATCCGGGTGCACCGGCTGAACGCCGATGGAACAAGCGAACGCGAAATCCAGGTGCGGAAAGACTGGCACACCTCGGGGGATTGCGAATGGAGTTTCCCCTTGGAATGGGGCGATGCCGTCGAGATTCCCGAATCGGATCACGAGCGGAACGCGCAATTCCTGGAGCATCAGGAGTCGGTGAAGGAAGCGCTTTGGCGATGCTGCGCGCGTCGCGTCGCTCTCACCCTCAAGGGCGAGACACTCGACGTGGTATTGAGGCCGCCCGCCGCGTCGACCGGGCGTGCCAAGGGCCTCAACCTCAGGCCCAAGAATCCGCCCGCCTGGGCGCCCGGCGTCGCGCGGGAGATCCCATCCTGCCGCCTGAGCGAAGTCGTGCACCTCAGCGGACGCCTGCGTACTTCGTCCGATCTCACGCGGGTTCAGGTCACCCGCAAGGCAACGGGTCAGTCCTGGACGTTCGACCTGGACAAGGACCCGCGCGCGCAGAATTTCTGGCTGATCGACGGCGATTCCATCGAAGTCCCGGAGAAGGAACTGTAATGATCGATACCGCCTCCACTCGTGCACCACGGAAGTTCGCGCTGCTCGCGATCGGGCTGGTGCTGCCCGCACTCGCGCTCGCCGGGGTGGCCGCCTGGGCGCTGCGACTGGATCGCGCCGCCACGGTGACGGAAGCCAACCAACGCGCCCGCGAGATCGCGCAGGCGGTGGCGGTGACGCTGACCAACTTCCTGGAAACGGCCACCCCCGACATGATCGGGCCGATCGAAACGGGAGCGGTTCCATCGAGCGAAGGCGGACCCGACCTGATGGTCCTGGACGACGAGAACCGCCTGCTATGGCCCACCCCGGGAAGCTGGCCACCGATTCCGGCGGGCTCCGTCGGCGCCTCCGCGGCACGCTCCGCCTTGGACCAGGCGTTGGCGCTCCGCCAAACCGCCAACCCTGCCGAAGCAACGAGTGCTCTTCACCAGGTGTTCCTACAATCTTCCCCCGACGACCTGACGGAAACGGGGTTGTCGGTGCGCGAAGTGGCCGCCCACGCAATCCTCGAAATCGCGGGCGACCACCCGGAACGATTGCCCCAGGCGTGGCGTTCCGGCGATGCCGTGACCTACCGGGCACTGGCGCAGCTTCGCTCTACCCCGATCGCCGAGGCGGCGATCGCACGAGTTCAGGCGTGGATTCCGGCCCTACGAAAGGGCGGATTCCTCACGTTGTCGCCCGGCGCAGCCGAAGCGCATTTCCGTCGGCGAGACCTCATTCAACGAGCCTATGCGGCGTTGTTGGGACGGCACAGCTCCACCCAGCAGGAGGAGGGTTCCATTGCAAGCGCACCGGGAACATGGGGGAGCATCATGACCTTCGACCTGGATCGGCAGGTCTGGCTGGCGATCCAGCGTCCGGGAACGTTGGGGAGTGAGGTGGGTCTGGAGACAGGTACGGGACGACGTCGCGTGTTCTTCCTGGTGCGCTGGGCGGATGTCTTCGAGATGGCGCGCGAATCGTTTCACCAAAGGGATACGCACGGGCACTTCGGAGTATCCGTCCAGTGGTCGGCCCCGGGGCTGTCCCTTCGACAGGAGGAACCGGCAGGCGTCGATACGCGAGCAGCGGCGCGTTGGACGGTCATGTTGCCGTATGGACTGACGATAGGTGTGGCGGTGTCGTTGGAACGTCCGGACCTGTACTACGAATCCCAGCGTCACCGGGAACGATGGCTGGGCGGTGTGGTCACGGCGGCGACCGGGCTGTCGGTCTTCGCGGCGGGGGTGACTTGGCAGATGCTGGTCCGTCAGCATCGGCTGGGAGTGCAGAAGTCGAACTTCGTAGCGAGCGTGTCGCACGAACTGCGCGCGCCCCTGGCGAGTGTGCGGTTGCTGGCCGACAACCTGGAACAGGACCGCGTGCCGGACCCGGATCGACGCCGCCAGACGCTGCGGCTGATGGGGCGGGAATGCCGCCGCTTGGGCGCGCTGGTGGACAACGTGCTGGACCTATCCCGCATCGAGCGAGGCAAACGATCAATCCGTCCGGAACCCACGGACGTGGCGACATTGATCCAGGAAACGGTCCGGGTGACCGCCACCGCAGGAGACGAACGCGAAGTTGTGATGAGGGTGGACGTGGAGAACTCCTCGGACGGTTGGGTGGCGACAGTGGATGGGCCAATGCTGCAGCAGATTCTGGTCAACCTGCTCGACAACGCGCTGAAACACGCGCCACCGCGGAGCACGGTCGATGTGCGTTTGAAGCGAGACGAAGACCCCGCCTGGTTTCGATTGGAAGTGGTGGATGCGGGGCCAGGAATTCCGGAGGAAGAACGGGAACGCGTGTTCGAGCCCTTCCACCGCCTGGGCCACGAACTGAGACGGGAACACGCCGGTGTGGGTATCGGCCTGGCCATCGTGAAGCACGGCGTCGAAGCCCATGGCGGCCAGGTTTGGGTGGGATCGGCGACCCCCACGGGAGCGCGCTTCGTAGTTCGACTGCCGGTCGGCCCGAGGGCCGGCACGGTCGAATCGGCCGGGGGAAGGACCATCGTATGATCACCTCCACCATTCCCATGCCATGAGCCGGGTGCTGGTCATCGAAGACGAAATGGCCATGCGCCATGCGCTGGAGG
This sequence comes from Verrucomicrobiales bacterium, assembly GCA_020845805.1. GTDB lineage: Bacteria > Verrucomicrobiota > Verrucomicrobiia > Limisphaerales > CAIMTB01 > CAIMTB01. Next base: position 4,879 of record JADLFD010000219.1, read on the forward strand.
ATTTGCTGGCATCGCAAGGCTATCGGGTTATCACCGCGGCCGATGGAGCACTCGGTTTGGAGCGAGCCCAGACCGAACGGCCGGACGTGGTGCTGTTGGACGTGATGCTGCCGAAGGTGGACGGCTTCACGCTGGCGGCGGAGCTTCGACGGCTGGGTTGCAAGGTCCCGATTCTGCTGCTGACGGCGAAGGGTGGCGTGGGCGACCGGGTAACCGGCCTGGATGCAGGTGCGGACGACTACCTGGCAAAACCGTTCGAGCCCCAGGAATTGCTGGCGCGCGTGCGCGCGTTGTTGCGGCGCGTGGAACGCGCGGAGGCCCGAATGGACCGGTTGCAGTTGGGGAGCGTGGAGATCGACTTCGTCCGACAGAGCGCAAGGCGCGGCGCCGAGATCCTGCACCTCACCCCGAAGGAATGGGCGATGCTGCGGATGCTGGCGGAAGCGCGGGGCGGGGTGGTCAGCCGCGAACAGTTCCTCGACGCGGTCTGGGGCTACAACGCCTTTCCCACGACGCGCACGGTGGACACACACATGGCTGCCTTGCGTGCGAAAGTGGAGTCGGATCCGTCACAGCCAAGGCACCTCCTGACGGTGCACGGGACGGGATACCGTCTGGCGGAAAACACGCCTCCGGACTGAGATCCCGAGATCGCAAGCCTCGTCACGGACGAGTCAACATCACGGCTCCGCGGCCACGCGGTAAAAGCGTTCCCCCTGCGTCGGTGTCGGCATCAACATCCGCACCACACTCCCATTGCCGATCACCCCCTCACCCACCTCGACCCACACGCCGCCCGTCACCGAATCGTTCGATTGAACCCGATATCGCCGACCCGCTTCCGACTGCCAGGTGATGGTCCACCCGCCCGGAACCTCGTTCACCAGGGTCAACCTCAACTCCCCCGCCGCCGAAGGACGTTGGGAATCGTCCAGAGGCGAGGTCCCGGCCCGAAACTCATCCCGCGCCGTCGCTCCATCGCCATCGTCGTCCACACTTCCGTCACGCGACAGATTCCCGAACCACGCCCGCTCCCAGGAATCATCCAGCCCGTCGCCGTCCTGGTCCTCGGGCGCCGACCCGCCCAACTCGAGGGAAAACACATCGCTCGCGCCATTGTCATCCTCCGCCGCAAACGCTCCCGAGCGCGACATGAAGACCAGGCGCCGCGCATCCGCACTCAGGATCGGTCTCAGCGCCGCATCCGTTTCCCACGACCCATCCCGATTCCTTTCCACCCGGCGCGTCTCCTGCGACCTCCCGTCGCGCACGAACACGTCAACCGCTCCATTGGCATCGCCCGTCACCCAGGCCGTTGAGGCACTCTCGAAGGCGAGCCAACGGCCGTTGGCCGACAGGCTCGGCGAACGTACCCCGATTCCCTCCACCGAGTCGCCGCCAGCAGCCGCCTCCACCCGAGTCGCTTGCCCCGTTTCCCCGTCCACCAGCCACGTCACCCAACCGAGACTCGCGCTTCCGGTACGCACCGCCGCCCAGCGGCCGTCCCGTGAGAGCGCGGCCAGCTGATTTGTTCCCTGCGCCCCGTTCGGCAGGTTCACTTCGCGAAGCAGTGTCCCGCCGGCATCCCGCCACCGAACGCGCCCCGGGCCCACTCCCGCGTCTCCCGCCGCCGCCACCACGACACGCGCTCCGTCGTAGCTCAGCAGCGCCGACACGCCCACCGGTTCGTCCAATTCCACCGGACGCTCGGTGCCGGGATCGAACACCACCACCGGCGACTCCGCCGCCCCCCCTTGCACCACCAACACCCGCCCGCTCAAGCCGGCCAAGGAATGCGACATGCCCCCGGCACCCCGTGGCGCCACCAGCCAGGTCTTCTGGGCCACCAGATCCCGCAGGATCACCTGCCCCCTCGACCCGGACCCTTCCACGAGCGTGGTGGCATCTGTCTGGAACGCGACGTAACGACCGTCCGCACTGATCTGAACTTGCGACACCGTGCGCATCGTCGCGGGCTCTCCATCGGGATTCAGCGCCAACGTCCGGCTCCGGCCCAACGCCAGATCGCGCACAAACACCTGCGGAGTCCAAACACGGCTGCCGTCGGCTTTCGTGACCAGCAGATCCCCACTGAACGCCACGTGCCGCCCATTCGCGGAAAGCACTGCCTCCCCAAACCCCGGCCGACTCGGACCGCCCTCCGCACCCGGCGGAGTCGCGAGCAAGGTCCGGCCGTCCGTCATATCCCGCACCCATAGGTCCACCTGACCCCGCGCATCCACGGAACTCAGGTCATCCGATAGGCTGGCGAACAAGACCCGTCGCCCGTCGGCACTCGCGGCCTCCGTCGAAACCAGTCGGCCGCCTCCAAGTGCCCCCGCCCCGCCTCCGGTCCTCGTCGAAATCAGCCCCACATTCCCGCTCGCGACATCCGCCAGGTACACATCCGCCGATCGATTGCCGTCCCCCGGCCGCCATGCGTCCGAGGCAGACTGGAACACCACCGTGCCCTCCGAGTTGAAACCGGGGCGAGCA
>JADLFD010000220.1 GCA_020845805.1 Verrucomicrobiales bacterium
CCCGAGTTCGTGCGCGAGGAGATTGCGTCGGGACGCGCCATCCTGCCGGCGAACATCAACCATCCGGAAGCCGAACCGATGATCATCGGCCGCAATTTCCTGGTGAAGATCAACGCCAACATCGGGAACAGCGCGGTGGCGTCGAGCATCGAGGAGGAGGTGGAGAAAATGCGGTGGGCCACCAAGTGGGGCGCGGACACCGTCATGGACCTCTCGACCGGGCGTAACATTCACCGCACCCGGGAATGGATCCTGCGCAATTCCCCGGTGCCCATCGGCACGGTACCAATCTATCAGGCGCTCGAGAAGGTGGGCGGGAAGGCGGAGGACCTGACCTGGGAACTGTTCCGCGACACGCTGCTCGAACAGGCGGAGCAGGGGGTGGATTATTTCACCATCCACGCGGGCGTGCTGCTGCGGTTCATCCCGCTCACGGCGCGTCGGATGACCGGCATTGTGAGCCGCGGAGGCAGCATCCTGGCCAAGTGGTGCCTCGCGCATCACCAGGAGAACTTCCTGTACACGCACTGGGACGAGATCTGCGAGATCATGGCGGCGTACGACGTGAGCTTCAGCATCGGCGATGGATTGCGGCCCGGGTCGATCGCGGACGCCAATGACGAGGCGCAGTTTGCGGAGTTGAAGGTGCAGGGTGATCTGACGCGGCGGGCCTGGGAGCGCGGGGTGCAGGTGATGAACGAGGGGCCGGGTCATGTGCCCATGCACATGATCGAGGAGAACATGCACCGTCAGCTGGAATGGTGTCACGAGGCGCCGTTCTACACGCTCGGCCCGCTGACGACGGACATCGCACCCGGGTACGATCATCTCACCAGCGCCATCGGCGCGGCCATGATCGGGTGGTACGGAACCGCGATGCTCTGCTACGTCACGCCGAAGGAGCACCTCGGTCTGCCGAACAAGAAGGACGTCAAGGACGGCGTCATTGCGTACAAGATCGCCGCGCACGCCGCGGATCTGGCCAAGGGGCATCCGGGTGCGCAGTACCGCGACAATGCGCTGAGCAAGGCACGCTTCGAATTTCGGTGGGAGGACCAGTTCAACCTGGGGCTCGATCCGGAGACGGCGCGCGAGTTCCACGACGAAACGCTGCCGCAGGACGGCGCGAAGTCGGCGCATTTCTGTAGCATGTGCGGTCCGCATTTCTGCTCGATGAAGATCACCGACGACGTGCGTCGTTTTGCGGAGGAGCAGGGCGTTTCCGCGGAGGACGCCTTGAAGAAGGGGATGGAGGAGAAGAGCCGCGAGTTCTTGTCGCAGGGCGCGGAGGTCTATCCGAAGGCGTAGACACTGCGAAGCGAGGACCGCGCTGGATGCCGCTGGCTTGCCTTGGCGAACGGGGTGAGTGGAAGCGAGCGAGTGAGCGCCGTCTCACGACGGCGGCTACGGAACGAAAGAGGAAGTAACCGCGGACGTGAGTCCGCGCTGAATTGGCGTTGGCGAACGGGGTGAGCGGAAGCGGAGGAGCGAGCGCCGTCTGGACGACGGCGGCTACGGAACGAAAGAAGAGGTAGCCGCGGACGTGATGTCCGCGCTGATGGCGTTGGCGAACGGGGTGAGCGGGAGCGGAGCAGTGAGCGCCGTCTGGACGACGGCGGCTACGGAGCGGTGCGTTTCGCCCAGCGCAACTTCGCCGGGGACGAACGCGGGTTGGCACGTTGTTCCTCGGCGGAAGGGCGGATCACTTCCTCGGCAATCGCCGCGTAAAGCCCGGCCTGGCGCCCGGCTTCGAAGGCCTTCTTGACGCGCCGATCCTCGCCCGAGTGAAAGGTGAGCACGGCCACGCGGCCGCCCGGGGCAAGGCAGCCGGGGAGATGGCGCAGGAGGGTTTCCAAGGCGGAGAACTCGTCGTTCACTGCGATGCGCAACGCTTGGAACACGCGCCGCACGGTGAGTTGCACCTCGGTGATGGAGGCGACATGGAGGGCGGCGAGCGCGAGGCGGATGGCCTCGGACAAGGCAGCGGTGGTGGCGAAGGAACGCCCCGCCAGGGCCGGTGCGAGCCGGTGCGCCTGCGGTTCGTCGGCATTCTCCACCAGGAGCCGCGCGAGCGCCGGCGCGTCGAGTCGCTGGAGGAGCCCCGCCGCCGTCGGGCCGCGCGTGGGATCCATGCGCATGTCGAGGGGGCCCTCGAACTTCACCGAGAATCCGCGCTGGGGGTCATCGATCTGCATCGAGGAGAGGCCGAGATCGGCGAGGATGACGTGGGCGGACTCGAGGCCGAGGTTGGAGAGAACCTTCGGCAATCCCGCGTAGTTGGATTTGACGGCCGTGAAGGAGGCGGCCGTCCAGCCAGCGGCGCGCAGGCGCGCCTCGGTTTTGGCGAGTTCGAGAGGGTCGGTGTCGAGCGCGACCAGGCGGCCGCCGGGTTGCAATCGGTGGAGGATGGCTTCGGCGTGGCCGCCGTATCCGAGAGTGCAGTCGACCGCCACCTCACCGGGGCTGGGCGACAGCAGGTCGAGGATTTCGGGCACGAGGATCGGGCGGTGGGTACCGGCCGGGGTTTTGCCCGAGGCGAGGACTTTTTCGATGGTTTCCTGGAAGCGTTGCGGATCGCGCTCCTTGTACTTGTCCTCGAACCGACGCGGGTTCCGGCCAGGGTAACGCGGGCGACGCCGGTGCGGGGTCGGCACTCCGCCGGGGGTGGGGTCGGGAGGGGGCGAGTCGGACATGGTCGGTCGACGCGATGTTATGGGGCGCGATGGGTGGGGCGCCAGCGGCACGTGGGGACAGTCGGCGTGGAAATCGTGGGTGGCGACTCGAGAGCGAGGTGAGAGGAGGCGGGCGTGGTGGGGAACACGCTCTCAAGGTGGCGGTGGGGGCACCGATATCGCCTATGACCGGTGACCGTCGAACGACGGCCGGGACTCACGCCTATGATTTCACGAAAGGGATTCGCCTACGCCGTTTTTCTAGCGGCGATCTCCATGAGCTCCACGACCGTGCCTGCGGCAGACCACGGCGGCGGCGGTAACAGCAAGCAGGCCATGCGGATGCTTCGCGATGCGGCCCTGGTGCTCCTCAAGGAGGGGAACGTCCGATTCCATGAGGACAAGGCCACGCACCCGAGTGTGGACGCCGAGCGGCGCGAAGCCATCGCCAGTGAGGGACAGGCGCCGCTGGTGACCGTGCTGGCCTGCGCGGATTCGCGGGCTCCGGTGGAGCTGGTTTTTGACCGTGGCCTGGGTGAGATTTTCACCATCCGAGTGGCCGGGAACGTGGCGGACACGGATGAGATCGCCACGGTGGAATACGGGGTGGGGCATCTGGGAACGCCGCTGCTGGTGGTGCTGGGGCACTCCAAGTGTGGCGCCGTGACCGCGGTGGTCAAAGGTTCCGAAGTGCATGGTCTGTTGCCGCAGTTGCTCGACAACATCCAGCCCGCGGTGGAGCGCGCGAAGGCGGAGGGTGGAGAAGAGACCGCCGTCGTTGATCGCGCGATCAAGGAGAACGTTTACCAGTCCATGGCCGACATCCTGCGTCGGAGTTCCGTCGTGCGCGGTGCGGTGGAAGGGGGCTCGGTCCGCATGGTGGGTGCGGTGTACGACCTGCACAGCGGCAAAGTGGAGTGGCTGGGGGATCATCCGGAGCAGAAGCAGATTCTCGCGGCCTGGTCCGAAGGCGCGGTGGACCACGCGCCGGCCCCGACCAACAAGAGGCTGACGTTGGCGGCTGATCTACCGGATCCGGCGGACGCGCCGCACGCGGAGACCGCGCCCAAAGTGGCGTCCAAGCCGGCACCGGTGGCCGCGAAGCCTGCGGTGGCGGCGGACCACGATGCGGACGCGGTGAGCACGGAAACGGTTCCCGCTCCCACGACGGCCCGCCCGCCGCGACCGGTGGCACCCGCCGCGGCAGCCGCGACGACCAAGCCGTCGGGCAAGACTTCGAAACCCGCGGCCGTGGCTCCGAAGGGTGCGGCGGCCGAAGAGCATCATTGAGTTCAGATCCTGCCCGCGGCGGGGAATCCCTATCCTTGCCGCGGGACATCACGCCCAGGTGGGACGGGGCTCCGGGGGAGCGCCGGCGGCGACGGCTTCCCCAGGACTCGAACCTCTCCCTCGCGACGCGTGACTCCGTCGCGGTCCAGGCGTTCGAGCAGCGGGATGACCAGGCGCCGGCTGGTGGCCAGATGGAGACGGACTTCGCTGGCCGTGGCGCGGCCCTTTTCCTGAAGCAGGGATCGGACGGCGGTTCGTGCACGGCGAAAGGCTGCGGGGCCCACAACCAGATCGGCTGAGAGCTCGATCGCGCGGCCGCTTTGGATGAGCTGCCGCAACGCCTGCTGCGCGGTCCGATCGGGAGCCAGTGTGTCGCGGTGGGGCACTTCCAGACCGTGTGCGTCGAGTTGGGATTCGAGTCGCGCCATGGCTTCGGCCACGGCCGTGGCGGGCGCCGCCTGATGCGACTGCTCGCGAATCATCGACCCGGCCAAGGCGAACCCGGCATGGGCCAGACTGGCGACCAGGTCGGGGAAAGCGGCCTCGGGAACCGGAACGGAGCCCATGGCCGCGCGAAGCTCGCCGAGCGGGAGTCCGGGGAGCTCGGGATGAGCGCGGTGATGGTCGCGGATTCGTTGGGCCGCAGTGGCGGTCCAGAGGTTCAGCGTCGTGGACTCGAGCACGAACGCGCCGGCCTTCGCGAGACGGCCGTCGGCGATGCCGCGGGCGAGCGCGGAGGCGATCTCCTCCTCCGACCAGCGAGAGCGCAGGAGCAGTGCGGAGGTGGGGAGCGCACCTTCCCGTTCCAAGTGTGCTCGGATCAGGCGGAGGGGTTCGGGCTCATCCTGCAGCCACGCGAGGCGGCGCGGAGACCGCGCGCGAGCGCGGCGCGCCTCGGGATCGAGCACGACACCGCCGGCGAGCGTCAGCTGCTGGGTTTCATCGCGCAGGACGAAACGATCGCCGGCAAACGCGAACAGCGGGGTGGCCAGACGCAGTTGGGCCACGCCACGTTCGCCCGGGAGGAGTTGCGTGCGATCGAGCCATTCCAGGCGCGAGGCCACGCGTGCGCTGCCGAGTTGGAGGAGCACCCGGAGCCCGGATTTCAGGGCGCGTCCGGGGATACGACGTCCGGGGAGGGGACGCGCGAGGATTTCCACCTGGACCTCCAGAGTGCGGCTGGCGGTGCCGAACTCCGGGCGGGTGATGAGATCACCACGGCGGACATGGCGCGTGGGAGGGCCGGTGGGATCGAGGCCGAGATCGGGAAGATTGAGCGCGGTGCGCATGCCGGGCAGGGACCGCGTTGTCTCCCGCCCATACGCGTGACAGGTCCGGATGTGGCAAGTGCCTCCAGCGGGTTGGATGGACACGACCTCGCCGCTGCCGAGGGAGCCGCCGAGCAGCGTTCCGGTCACCACGGTTCCAGTCCCTTTCAGCGAGAACGCGCGATCCACCCAGAGCCGGGGTTTTCCCGCGTCGACCGGCGCCGGAGTATGGCTGAGGGAGTCGGACAACGCGGCGCGCAGGGCGGGCAGTCCTTCGCCGGTGAGGGTGGACGTGGGTACGATGGGGGCGTGTTCCAGGGGTGTGCCGGCGAGTTGTTCGCGGAGTTGGTGGAGGGCGTGGTCGCGATCGGGGCACAGATCGCATTTGGTGAGGGCAATGACGCCGTGTTGAACGCCCAGGTGGAGGAGGATCTGGAGGTGTTCCTCGGTTTGCGGCATCCAGCCGTCATCGGCTGCGACGGTAAGCAGGGCGAGGTCGATGGCGCCGACGCCCGAGACCATGTTGGCCACGAAATCCTCATGTCCGGGCACGTCGATCAATCCGCACGAGTAGCGGACCTCGGAGCGTGGCCCCTGCGGCGGAGCTGGAAGGACGAGGTGCGCGAAGCCGAGGTCGATGGTGATGCCGCGAGCCTTTTCCTCGGGGAGTCGGTCCGGATCCGTGCCGGTGAGGGCGCGGACGAGGGAGCTCTTTCCGTGGTCCACGTGGCCGGCGGTGGCGACAATGTAGGGGATCTCCGTCACGGCGCAGCGGGGGCAGCGGCGAGGGCGATTCCTTTCCAGGCGATTTCCAAGGCGGCGAGCAGCGTGTCGTCCTGGTGCGGGAAGAGAGTGCGAAGATCGAGATGGAAGGCGTCCTGGCGCACGTAACCCACCACGGGCGGGGTGCCCGTGCGCAGCCGGTGGGCCCATGCCTCGACCGAGACACCCGGGGTGCGTAGACGCAGGGCCACCGAGGGCACGGAGGATTTGGGGCATACTCCGCCCCCAACGGCGGCGCGGGTGGAGACGATCTCACAGGCGAGCCCGGGACAGGATTGGGTCAGTCGCGTGGCGAGGCTTTCGGCGCGGGCGGTGAGGAGGGGGGTGTGCTCGGCGAGGAGTCGGAGCATGGGCACCTCGGCATCGCCGTGCGGGTGGGCGAGGTGAAGCTCCGCGGTGGCTTGGAGGGCGGCGAGCACCAGCTTGTCGCAGCGGAGAGCGCGGTAGAGGGGGTGACTGCGCGCGGCCTGCACGCGGTCGGCGGAACCGGCGATGATGCCGGCCTGCGGCCCGCCGAAGAGTTTATCGCCACTGAAGCAGACCAGGTCTGCGCCGCCACGCAGCACCTCGGTGGGTGTGGGTTCGTGGTGCAGGTCCGGGTGCAGGGTTTCGAGATCGGTGAGCGCTCCCGAGCCCAGGTCTTCGACCAGGGGCACGTGGTGCTGATGCGCAAGGGTGGCGAGGACGGCGGAGGAGGGTGAGTCGACGAATCCCTCCATATGGAAGTTGCTGCGATGCACCTTGAGGACCAGGGCGGTGCGGGGGGAGAACGCGGCCGCGTAGTCCGGAAGGGAGGTCTGGTTGGTGGTGCCGACTTCGCGCAACACGGCACCGACGGTGGTGAGGATTTCGGGGATGCGGAATCCGCCACCGATCTGGACCAGTTCACCGCGCGAGAGGAGCACCTCCGGGCGCTCGTCGCGGATGAGGCTGCGCAGGATCAGGATCAGGGCGGCGGCGCCATTGTTGACGATGGCGGCGGCTTCGGCGTGGCAGAGTTGGGCGAGCGCGCGCTCCACGTGCGCCGCGCGGGCGCCGCGTTGTCCGGTGGCCAGGTCGAGTTCGAGGTTGCAGTAGCCGCCGGCGGTTTCCCGGAGTGCCTCGACGGCCTGGGCGGGGAGTGGGGCGCGGCCGAGGTTGGTATGGGCGAGGATGCCGGTGCCGTTGAGGACGGGCTGGAGGCGTTGGCGTTCGAGGTGCTGGACGCGGGATTCGATTTCGCGCAGGAGCTGCTCAGGCGGCGGGATGGGAGTGGTGGCTGCCGCCCGCCAATGCTCGAGAGTGGCGCGAATCTCCGCGACCACGAAGACACGTGGCAAGCGGGTGGGGCGCAGGCGTTGGAGGAGGGTGTCGACGGACGGCAGGGCGCGTTGGGGCGGCAGCGGGTTCATCCTGAATCCGGGAGGATTCTGCCATCCTCGGGGGTGCCAGGGACACTGGGAAACGCCGCGGCGTCCTCGAGCGCCGCGAGGAGGCGCAAGCGCTCGATGGGTTTTTCGAGGTAATCGTCGAAACCGGCCGCGAGACATTGGGCGAGCATGGGATCGCGCGGATAGGCTGAGACGGCGACCAACCGGCAGCGGAGCGAGGGGGCGAGCGCGTGACGGGCTCGCACCATGCGTGCGAGGGAGAGCCCGTCGAGGTCGGGCATCTCGAGGTCGATGAGCGCGAGATCGAACGATTCGGTGGCCAGTCGCGCGAGGGCCTCGTGACCCAGGTCGAGGACGGTGAGGTTGGCGCAGCGGCTTTCGAGCAGGGCGCGCAGCACCTCCTGGTTGGCGGGGGTGTCATCGACGGCGAGGATCCGCAGCGTGCTCGTGTCGCGGGCGCGAGGAGTGGGTGTCACGACCGCGGGAGCGGCGGGCGCCTGGGTCAGGGGCCAGCGGAACGTGCAGGTGAACTCGGACCCGGTGCCCACGGTGCTTTGGAGCCGCACGCGACCGCCCAGGAGTTCCACCAGCCGGCGGGAGATGGCGAGGCCCAGGCCGGTGCCGGGAGCGGTGTCGCCGGAACTGCCGCGGAAATAGGGTTCGAAAAGCCGATCCTGTTCTGCGGGGGGGATGCCGGGTCCGGTATCGATGACGGAGAACCGGACCTCGAGTTGTCCGGCATCCTGGGGTGTTAAGTCGACGCGCAGCGTGACGGAGCCGGTGGCGGTGAACTTGAGAGCATTGCCCACCAGATTGACCAGGACCTGACGGAGCCGATGCCCATCGGTGGCGACCCAGTATCCGCGGTCCTCGGGGAGATCGAGGCGCAGGTCGAGTCCGGAGGCCTGTGCGCGATCGGCGAAGAGTTGATGGATCTCGCGGCAGACGGCGCGTGGGTTGACGGCGGTGGTGCGGAGTTCGAGCTGGCCGGATTCCACCCGCGAGATATCGAGCAGGTCGTTGACCACGCTGACCAGCAGGCGGGCCGAATCGCGGATCGTCCGGAGCCGTTCTTCGGCGGGGCCTTTGGGGGTGGACTCGAGGAGGGAATCAGCGAGACCGATCACCGCGTTGAGCGGCGTGCGGATCTCGTGGCTGGTCATGGCGAGGAAGTCCGTCTTGGAAAGGTTGGCGGCTTCCGCCTGCTGTCGTGCGATTTCGAGGGCGTGGGTGCGGTCGGCGACGCGGGCATCGAGGGCGGCATTGGTCTCGCGGAGTTCCTCGTAGGAGAGCTGGAGGCGGCGTGCGAGCTGGTTGAACGCTTCGAAGACCAGCCCGATTTCGGTGGGCAGCACCTGGGCGTTATGGGGGATGGTCCCCACCGTGCCGGCGGCGGCCTGGGCAGTGACCTGGGAGGTGAATCCTTCGAGGGGGGTGAACACCTGGAGCTTGGCGAAGCGCGTGACGGCGGCGGCGGTGACCAGCACGCCCCCGGCGATGAGGCCCATGAGCACGTAGAACTCCTTCACGCCCTCGAGGATCGACAGTTGCGGCAGCTGTGCGATCACGACGAACGGGAAATCCGCGCACGGCGTCGCGTACGCGATCATGCGGCGTGCGGGGAGACCGGCAGCGGCGTGATCGTAGGTCAGCGCGGTACGGAACGGCGTGCCGTCGAGCAGGGTGGAGAGGGGGTGGTCCTTCAGGGATTGCAGCGGATCAAGCCTCGCTTCGGGGCTGGCATGGACGACGCGTGCGCGAGGGTCGGCGATGATCACTTCCACCCCGCCGGGCTGTCGGGAGTACTCGCGGAAGCGCGAGACCAGGACGGATCCCTGGACGATGCCTTGGAAGCCGGCCTGGCTGGACTGGACGGGGGCGGCGACGGCGACGAGCACGTCGCGGCCGAAGCCGCGTCCGCGGAACACCCCGGAGACGAATGGCGCCAGATGGGTGCGGGCGCCTTGGAAGTATTCCCGGTCGCCGAGGTAGAGCCCGGCCAGTTTGGCCTCCATCGCCTGGGGCGAGGCGCGCTGGAGGCGGCCACTCCCGTCGGCGGTGAGCATGGTGACGAACGCGGGGTGGGCGCGGTGCGTGGCGTTGAGCACGTCGTTGGGCGTCGCGCCGCGCTCGACGAGTTCGGCCGCGGTGGCGACGGCGGCGCGGTGCAGAGCAAGGAAGGAGCGGAGTTCCCCGGCCACCCGTTCCGCCGTGCCGAGCACCAACCGGTGGCCTTCGTCCCGGGCGCGCACCCGCAGGAGTTGGGAGAAGCCGAGGGCCACCAGCGCGAGGGGGACGGCGGCCAGGACGAAGACATAGTCGAAGACCAGGCCGCGCAGTTTTCCGGGTGCGCCGCGCGTGCCCCAGAACCGCTGTCCCAGATGCGAGTCGCGGTTGAGATAGGTGGCCACCGCCACCGCGGAAAACTGGTTCATGAACCGGTTGGCGATTTCCAGACCGGTGAACTCTGCTGGCCATTGGGCGAGCACGCCGCAGAAGAGGTAGGTCAGCGGGGAGCCCACCAGGAGCCAGAACAGAGCGTCCACCAGGAGCGGGTGCCGGGCGCGGTGGCGGTCGCGCGCCGTGACGAACCAGACCACCTCGGCGAACGTGATCGTGACGAGCATGAGGGGATCGACACCCGCTGGCGCGACGAGGGTGGGGAGCCCGGCCATCGCGATGGCCGGGATGGCGGGCAAACGCAGCACGAAGATCCAGGCCACGAAAGGACCGAGGAGATAGGAACTGCCGCCCACCAGTTCGAGGGGGAACAGGTTGAGCAGGCAGGCGAACCCGGCCGCCAGCGCGATGCGGATCAGAGAGGCGGGACTGAGCGTCAGGGGGGAGAACGGGGAGCCTTGGGGGGCCGGACCAGGAGCGGGTGGTCGGGACGCCGCCCGGGCCGGAGGCTCATTCGGAAGCGCCGACCCGCCGGGCGTGAGCCCGGCGCGCGAGGTGAGGGTGGTCCCGGAAAGCGGCGTCATACCCGAAGTCCGGTCAACCGCGTGACGGTCTGTCCGAGCTCGGCGAGGGAAAGGGGTCTGGTGAGATGGGCATGGGCGCCGGCGTCGCGGCCGGTCTTGGCGTCGACCTCAAGTGGGGTGCCGGGTTTGGCGGTCGAGGGAAGAATCACCACGCAGGGGACCCGTTCGAGGTGGGGCAGGGCGCGCAACGGGGCGAGGCCAGCGCGTCCGGGCGCGGCGCGGAGAGTGTCCACGAAGAGGATTCCGAATGTCCGGGCCGCGTGCGGGGAGTCGGGGGTGAGCTCCTCCGGGGTGGCTTGGTGCACCTCGAAGCCGCGCGCGCGAAGGAACTCGCCGATCACGAGATGCAGGTGCGGATCCGTTCCCACCACCAGCGCGGAGCGCGGGGACGGGGCCACGGAAGCGTCGACGTGGCTGGGGACGCGGGTCTCGTGGGGGAGAGCCGGAAGTTCGATGGTGAACCGGCTTCCGACGTCGGGGGTGCTGTCCACGTGCACGCGGCCACCTTGGAGACGCACCATGCGGTCCACGAGGAGCAGGCCGAGGCCGGTTCCTCCATGGCGCCGGGAGAGCGAGGAATCCACCTGGGAGAAGGGTTTGAAGAGCTTGTGCAGTTCTTCTGCGGGGATGCCGATGCCGGTGTCGGAGACGGTGAGCAGGGCGCCGCCGTCGGGGGCGGGGGTGGCGCGCACCTCGACGCGGCCGGCGTCGGGCGTGAATTTCACGGCGTTGGCCAGGAGGTTCTGCAGCGCGTGCCGCAGGAGGCGGGCGTCGGCGGCGTGGACGAGGGGCGCGGGTGGAGGGTACACCTCGAGCGTGATGGATTTGCGTCGGGCCTCGGCGGAGACGGCCTGGGCGGCGGCGGTGCAGGCGTCTCCCAGGTTGACGAGTTCGAGGCGTGCCTCGATGCGACCCGCCTCGATGCGGGCGACGTCGAGGATGTCGTTGATCTGCGCGAGCAACTGGCGGCCGGAATCGTGAATGATGCCCAGGTAGCGGCGGGTGCGTTCGACCTCGAACTCGCCTTTGGTTTCGAGGAGGGACTCGGTGAGGCCGAGGATCCCGTTGAGTGGCGTGCGCAGTTCGTGGCTGATGGTGGAGAGGAACTCGCTTTTACCGCGGTTGGCGGCCTCGGCCGCCTGATGGGCGCTGATCAGTTCGGCGAGAGTGGTTTCGCTGCGTTGTTTGAAGTCGCGACGTTCGAAGGCGGCTCCGAGCACACGCGCGGCGACGCGCAAGCAGCCCACGGTGTCGAGGGTCCAGGAATGCGCGTTGGTGCAGTCGTCGAACCCGATGAAGCCCCAGATGGAACCATGGGTGAGGATGGGCATCACGGCGACGGACAGGATCGCCTGGGCTTCGAGGATGGGGCGTTCGAGGTCGGGCAGGCTGGCGACCGGACCGAAGATCGCGCGGTTCGCCTGCAATTCGGTCAGCCAGCGGCCGAAGCCGCTGTCGATGAGATCCACGTCCTGAAGGTCGGGGTTGGCGATCTGGGGGACGATCCCGGGGGCGCACCATTCGAACTTCTGGCTGGCGCGCCGGCGTCCTTGTGAATCGGAGTGGGTGGCGAACACGTAGACCCGGCTCACGCCCGTGGCACGGCCGAGGAGGGCGAGTGCGTCGTTGAAGGCTTCCGGCTCGAGTTCGCTGTGCAGGATGCGTTCCGCCGCGAGGCCGGTGGCGGTGAGGATTTCCTCCTGCCGATTCGGGCGGGAGGTTGGGGCGCCCGGCGGCGGTTCAGGGGGCGGGCTCATGCGCGTGCCGGGGGAGATCCATTTCCGTGAGGACGCCCGCTGGAGCGGAGCTGGACGCGAAGCGGAGCTCGCCTCCCAGCGCACCGAGCAGGAGCCGGGCGGTGGCGAGGCCGAGACCGACGCCGGGCACCTCGCCCGTGAACCGGCCTTCGAGTTGCCAGTAGGGACGTCCGAGCGAGGCGAGGGCTTCGGGGGGGAGGGCGGGACCCGGGGCGGTAAACCGCAGACGCAAGCGGTGGTCGTCCAGGACCAGGATCTGCACTTCCACACCATGGCGCGCCGCTTCGCTGAACTTGCGGTAATTGTCGAGGACCTCCGTGCAGGCACTTCGCAACGGGCCCATCGTTTCGCCACGGATCAGGCTGGCCGAGTTGCCGATGAGGCGGAGTTGAGCCGGCTGGAGTCCGGCGTCCTCGGCGGCCAGGCGCAGGAGGCTGGCGAGTGAGGAAGCAGCGGTGCCGGGGGAAGGGGCGCCGGAGGTCGAAGCCAGGCGGGGAAAGAGGGCGGCGTGGTACTTCAGGATCCCGGTCACCGTCTGCTCCAGGCGCTGAGCGCTTTCGCGCGCCAGCCCGAGCAGTTCGGCACACTCCCCGTCCCGTGCGATCGCCGGCGACTCGGCGAGCATGTCGAGCATCCCTCCGAGCCCGTTCAGCGGGGTTCGCAACTTGTGCGCGATGTGGTGCTGGAAGCTTCGGGTCTCCAGGGTGTCACGCACCTGGGACGTGCGGTCGGAGAACTTGAGGAGCCGCGTGCCGGCGGGATCGACGGGATCGGTGAACAGGTCGACCTGAAACCAGCGCGCTTCCAGCAGTCGATCGGCGGGCCGGTTCAGGGCGAAGGGCTGACCGCCTGGCCAGGTGCCAGCGCGCACTCGTTCCAGGGCGTCGGGCGGGTCGGGACGATAATGCTCCGTCAGCGCCGTCAGGACGTCGGCCGCGTTTCCCTCCTCGAACCGAAAGAGAGAGCGCGCGCAGGCGTTGGCGGAAAGCAGCCGGCCATCGGCATCCAGGGTGACCAGGGCCTCCATCGACTGGTCGATGATCCATTGGAGCTGACGTCGTTTGCGCGCGAGGCTGCGGTAGCGGTTGAGTCGGGTGATGTTCCTGGCCTTGGCGCGCAGTTCCTCCGGAGCGAATGGTTTGGGGAGAAAATCCTCCGCCCCGGCGTCCAGTGCCGCGAGGAGCGCCTCCGATTCCTCGGCCCCGGATAGAATGAGAATCGGGATCTCCCGTGTGGTCGGGTCCTGTCGCAGCCTTTGGCAGACCTCGAGGCCGTCCATCCCGGGCATCATGATGTCGAGCAGGATGAGATCGGGATTGCAGGATCGTGCGGCGGCCAGCCCGGAGGGTCCATCGATGGCTTCGAACACCACATGGCCGTCCGCCAGTTCGAGCAGATCGCGCACGCGCAGGCGCACGGCGATGTCATCGTCGACGATCAGGACGCGCGAGCGCGCCGGGAGGTTCGCCTGGTCCTCGGCAAACGCGGGCGACAGGGCGGGCGTGGAAGAGGGGCGGTCCATGCTATTCAAGACATCACCCTCCGGCGGGCCGTGGGGCGATGGTGTTCCTGGGCGTCACGGGCGCAGCGTGCATTGGTCGTTGGGGCGGAGGCATGTCCGTGAGACTGCCTCAACGTCTGTTGTCGGCCGCTTTAAGGAAATATTGAGCAGGAAAGTCGCGCCAAGGGAACTACTTCGGCGGGAAAGAAGGCGTCGGGCACGACGGGGGTGAACGGCTCTTCCGCCGCGGCGCCGCGGCGATGCCGGGACGCGCGGTTGCCGCGACGAGGAGTGGGATGCGCCCGCGCGGGCGGGGGCGGAGGCACCCGCCCCGCTAAGCGAGACTGGAGTCTTACTGAGTCTTCCGACCGCCGGTCAGGCGAACAGAGCTGCCGGGTCCGCGGCGGCGGGCAGGTTCCGACCTCCCTGGTAGTGGGCGACGAACGCGCCGTTCTGCCAGAGCCGATGCCGGTAGAGGGTGGCAAAGGCGAAGTCCGGTGCCGCGCCGCCCTGGCCGCCCACCAACTCCCCGCCGCGCCGCACGTTGTCCTGCATCCAGGCGGTTTGGCTGAGGTGATACGGGTTGCGTTGCACTTCACCCACGTGGAACGAGCAGGCGGCCATGAGATCGGCGACGTCTTGCGCCGGGCTTTCCACCATGAGATTCGGGTCGGCCATCTGGCCCCAGAACTCCGTTTCCACCGTGTGACAGGCGAATGCGGGGCCGAGCGCTTTCAAGGCGTCGACGACCAGGAAGTGAGTGCCGATGTGGGAGGAATTCCAGTCGAGGTCATGGGGGAAGAAGATCACGCGCGGCTTTTGCTCGGCGAGCAGGCGTTGGATGGGGGCGACGCACTGGGCCCAGTGCGCGGGGTCGGCGGCGCGGGTCTTGGGATTGATCTTCTCGAGCCCCCCCGGTGCGGTGGTCAGCAGGTCGAACTGGAGGAAGTGGCAGGCGTGGCGGAGTTCCTCGAGTCGCCCGGCCTGGCGATCCTTCTTGCTGCCCTGCGTGACGGCCACGTTGACCACGCGCCAGCCGCTCTGACGCAGGCACCGCAGCGCGAGCCCTCCGATGATGCATTCATCGTCAGGGTGGGGGGAGAAGATCAGGGCCACCGGGGCGTGGGGAAGGACGCTCACCCGCGGGCAGGGGGGAAGCCCGCCTAGGGGAAGTTTTCGTCCGGCGTCGCGCAGGTGCAGGGCCTGCTGAACGAGCTCGAGGTAGGAGGTCATCGGGGTGGGACGTGGCGTCGTTGTTGTTCTGCGGGTGAGCGTCCCGGCAGCGCGGTGCCAACGTCAAGTGCGCGGGGTCGGGGCCGGCTACCGTGGAGTCTCCAGATACAACTCTGTGAGCTTGCGCCGGAAGAACTGCTCGCGATCGGGGATGCGCACGCGCATCTGTTCGGCCGGCAGGGCGCCGTGTTGAAACCGGCGCTTGGGGAACACGGGGAAATCGACACCCAGTACCTGCTTCATGCCGCGCCGAATGATCTCCCCCTTCAAGGAGTACAGACGCGTGTGGTCGTAGTGCGTGAGGTCGATGTAGGGAATGCCTTCCGCGACCTCGATCACGTGCGGTCGCGTGAACGGGCTGAAGCCTTCGAATCCGAAGGCGCGGGTGGGTGCGTAGGTGCGCGCGTAGCTGCGGCTGAGGCCGCCGCTGTAGGTGAGCGAGTGCTTGATCTTACCCACGCCCCAGCCCTCCTGGTAGAGCATGCGATTGTGCACCACGGAGCGGATGGTCAGCTCGGGGTTCTCCTCGATCGGGTAGTCCTTGAGGTTCTCGTCCCCGCCATCGCCGTCCGCGAGGTGCCGCCATTCGGGGTAGCGCGCGCGGATGCCTTTGAGCAAGGCGATCAGCATGGTGGCCGCTTCGATATCGAGGGGCTTGTAGTCCTCGACGATGCGCACCGTTTCCACGGGATCGAAGGTGGCCGGGTCGACCTCAATGGCTTCGTGGAAGAGGGTGAGTCCGAGCTTCTCGAGAAACTGCCGACCTTGGGTGAGGTCCTCACCGCCCCCGGCGTCGAGGGTGAACGCCTTGAGTCGGGAGGGGCTCATGCCCAGCTGCCGCAGGCAGTGGTAGGTGAGGAGGAACACGGCGCCGCTGTCGATGCCGCCGCTGAAACAGACGCCGACCGGCTCGGAATCGGGCAGGGAGCGGAGCCACTTGATGATTTCCCCGGCGAGGGCCGAGACGTAGGCCGCCCCGATTTCGTCGAGATCCGTGCCGAACGCGTTGCGCGGCGGATCGAAGAACCGGGTGTAGACGGGATCGGGATCCGGGCAGCCGATGAGCTGGATCTCGACGACGTAATGGGCCGGGACCATGCGCGTGTATGACGGATGGAACTGATCCTCGAATCCTTCGGACTTGAGCCACTGGTGGATGGCGTCGATGCGATCGGCGACGACCAGGGCGGGGCCCTCATGACGCTTGGCGAGAAAGTAGCGCATGGGGCGGTCCATGGAGCGCGCCATGCGCACCGCCTTGCCCTGCTTGGCGAGCAGCGCAAACGAGCCGTCGATGTCGCGCACTTCGCGGGGCGTGCCGTGCAGGATGCGCTGGCGGGCTTCTTCGAGGGTAATCTCGTGGAGCCGGTTGAGGGAGGGATCGAGCAGGTCGACGACGCGTTCGAGGTATTGGTGCATGGATCTCTGGGAGTGGCTCGTGGTCGAGGCGAGGGAACGGGAAAAGTGGGCGGGCCGTGAGTGGTGGCGGGCGGTGAGCTGGATCTATTGGGGACGCGGCGGGGCGGGGAGCGCGCCGGATTCCTGGAGCGACTCGCGCCAGGCCTGCTCGCGCGCCGCGCGTTGCCATACCCAATAGATCCCGAGGCCCACCATCAGAAACAAGGCCAGAACCGCTCCCGCCAGGAAGCGGCCCAGCAAGGGGCGCGCCGACGGGGCAGCTTCGGCTTCCGGATGGGGCGACTCGATCACGGCCGCCAATGTGCCGGGGATTGAACAGCAGTAAATGGGGAAGTTGAGGCGCGGCGATGAACGTCGGCGTGACCCCGCGCGCCTCGGCTGGTAAACCAGCGCGCATGTCCGACGCACCGTTGTTGCAGGTCGATCTGCCCGGCATCCCCAAGGTCAAGAGCGGGAAGGTCCGGGAGGTGTTTGACCTGGGGGAATCGTTGCTCTTCGTGGCCACCGACCGCATCTCGGCCTTCGACTGTGTGATGCCCAACGGCATTCCGCGAAAGGGCGAGGTGCTCACCCAGATCTCGCATTTCTGGTTCGATCGCCTGAGCGGTCTGGTCCCGAATCATCGCCTGTCGGGTCCGAATGACGCCTTGCCCGCCGTCCTGGGTGCGAACGCAGCCCGGTTGGCGCGGCGTTCCATGGTGGTGCGCAAGGCCCGGCCCCTGGCCATCGAGTGCGTGGTGCGCGGCTATTTGGCCGGCTCGGGTTGGAATGAGTACCGCCAGTCCGGGACGGTCTGTGGCGTCGCCCTGCCGGCCGGGCTGAAGGAATCCTCCGAACTGCCCGAACCCATCTTCACCCCCGCCACCAAGGCGGAGTCGGGACATGACGAGAACATCTCCTTCGAACGCGCCAGTGAGATCGTGGGGCGCGACCTCGCCGAGCGGGTGCGCGAGCTCAGCCTCGCCCTCTACCGCGAAGCCCGCGCCTATGCGCGGCAACGCGGGATCCTGATCGCCGACACCAAGTTCGAGTTCGGCCTGTGGAACGGGGACCTCCTGCTCATTGACGAGGTGCTCACCCCGGACTCCTCGCGGTTCTGGCCGGCGGACGCCTACCAACCGGGTCGCACGCAGCCCAGTTTCGACAAGCAGTTCGTGCGTGATTACCTGCTCACGCTGGATTGGGACAAGACCCCGCCCGCGCCGGCGTTGCCGGAGGAGATCGTGGCGCGCACTCGCGACAAGTACCTGGAGGCCTTCCAGCTGCTGACCGGCCGCGCCTTGGGCGAGTGATCCGGGCTGCGCCGCGCTGTGGAACCGTTGCTCGAGGATTTTCTCGTCTACCTGCGTCACGAACGCGGGCAGAGCGTGCAGACGCAGAAAACCTATGCCTCCATGCTGCGGCGGCTGGTGGCCTGGGCCGGAGAGTGCGGGATCACCGAGTGGTCGCAGCTGGAGTTCCGGCACCTGGCGGGATTTCTGCAAACCGAGCGCGGGCGACGCCCTCGTTACGCTCCCGAGGATTCGGCGCGGAAACTCGCGGTGGAGAGCCTGTACCTCGAGATCGCCGCCATCCGTGCTTTCTTCCGTTTTGCCGTGGCGGAGGGGCACCTGAAGGAGAACGTCGCCGAGCAGTTGTCGCTGCCCCGGCGTTGGAAGCGGCTTCCCAAGGCCCTGAGCGGGGCCGAGGTGGAGTGTTTGCTCCAGCCGACCGTGGACGCCGAGCCGTCGGACTG
Organism: Verrucomicrobiales bacterium; assembly: GCA_020845805.1. GTDB lineage: Bacteria > Verrucomicrobiota > Verrucomicrobiia > Limisphaerales > CAIMTB01 > CAIMTB01. The sequence continues at coordinate 18,013 of JADLFD010000220.1, forward strand.
GTGCGACCTGGCGGTGCTGGAGCTGGCCTACGCCTCCGGGTTGCGGTTGGCCGAATTGCGCGGGGTGCGGCTGGAACAGCTGCATCTCGAGGCGGGGTACGTGAACGTGGTGGGGAAGGGGAACAAGGAGCGTCTGGTGCCGGTCGGACAACGGGCTGTGGAGGTGCTGCGCCGGTACCTGGAAATCGCTCGGCCCAAGCTGGCGCGGCCGGGGTCGCCGTCGCAGGTGTTCCTCACCTCACGGGGCACGGCGTTCTCGCACACCGCGCTGTGGTCGCGCATCCGCCGTCGGGCCGTGAAGGCAGGGGTCGGCAAGATCGTGACGCCGCACATGCTGCGGCACAGTTTCGCCACGCATCTGCTGGAGAACGGGGCGGATTTGCGCGTGATCCAGGAGATGCTCGGGCACGCCAGCATCAGCACCACGCAGATCTACACGCATGTCACCGGGAGCCGGTTGCGGGACATCCATCGACGATTTCACCCGCGGGCCTGAGAACCCGAGTTGGCTGCGGCAGGCTTGACCCGGTTGGGGGTTTGGCCGTAGGCAGGCGGGGCTGTCTCTCCATGCGGCCCTTTATCCTCCATCGTCTCGCGATGTCGCTGCTGGCGGCGTGTTTTCTGGCGGGGGGGGTGGCGCGTGGTGCCCAGCCCGCGGCGTCGGCCGGAGTTTCCGGCACTCATCCCACGCCGCAGGAGTTGCAGCGCCAGGCGAAACGTTGCCGCGATCTGCTCAAGCGTTCCGTCTACGACTTCTACCAGCCCAAGTGCCTGGACCTGGCGGACGGCGGGTACCTGGAGGACTGGAAGGACGGCCAGTTTGTGCGCCGCGGCGAGAAGTTCCTCACCCTGCAGGCGCGCCAGCTCTGGTTCTTCTCCACCATGGCCACGGAGAACATCGAGCGCGCCAAGAGCCTCGAGGCGGCCTGGGCGGGGTACTCCTTCCTCGATCGCGCCTTCCGCGACCTCCGTCAGGGGGGGTACATCTCCAAGACCACGGACGCCGGGAACCCCCTGGATCTGCGCAAGCACGTTTACCACAACTCCTTCGCCCTGTACGCCCTCGTGGCCTACCATCAGGCCACCAAGGATCGTGAGGCGTTGCGCAAAGCCCAGGATCTGTTCCAGGTGCTGGATCGCAAGGCGTACGACTCACGGCACGGTGGGTTCACCGAGTTCTTCTACGCCGACTGGCGGCCCATCACCGATCCCAAGGAACCCTCCTACGTCGGGGCCATCGGCACCAAGACCTACAACACGCACCTGCACCTGCTGGAATCCTTCTCCGCGCTGTACCGCGTGTGGCCCGATCCGCGCCTGCGAGTTCGCCTCGAGGAACTGCTGCGCATCAACACGGTCACCGTCCAGCACCCCGGCCACCGCTGCAACGTCGATGCCTGGACCCCGGACTGGCGGTACGTCGACGACGCCCGGAACCTGCGTGCCAGCTACGGGCACGATGTCGAATGCCTCTGGCTCGCGTTGGACGCGGTGCGTGCCCTGGGATTGCCCGAGGCACCGTTCCGCGGCTGGGCCGAAGCCATCGGCACCTATTCCGTGGTGCACGGGTTCGACACCGAGCACGGCGGCTTCTTCTATACCGGCCCGCTCGGCGCGCCCGCGGACGATACGAAGAAGGAATGGTGGGTCCAGGCCGAGGCGCTGCTGGGCATGCTCGAGTTGTACCGCCAGACCGGTGACCCGTCCTATTACCAGGTTTTCGCGCGCACTCTGGATTTCATCGAGAAGCACCTCGTCACTCCCGAGGGCAGTTGGTGGGCAACGCGCCACGCCGACGGTTCCGCGCACGCCAACCTGTCGCGCAGCTCGATGTGGCAGGGAGCTTACCACAACGGCCGCGCCCTGCTGCTGGCCTCGCAATTTCTTTCCCAGTACAAACCCAGAACGAATTGAACAGCAATGGCCCAACCGATCACTACCCTTCGCGCTGGCATCATCGGCACCGGATTCATCGGCCCCGCCCACATTGAGGCCCTCAAGCGCCTCGGCGTGCAAGTCGCCGCCATCGTCGACAACGACCGCGCCAAGGTCGTCGCCGACAAATGGGGCGTGCCCAATGCCATCACCGACCTGGATCACCGCAAGCTGGTGACCCATCCCGAAGTGGACGTCGTGCACATCGCGTCCCCCAACAAGCTGCATGCCCAGCATGCCGCCGATGCGCTGAAGGCGGGCAAGCACGTGATCTGCGAAAAGCCCCTGGCGATGACCTCCAAGGAAACCGCGCAGCTGCTCAAGCTCGCGGCCACGCGCCCGAAGCAGGTCTTCGCGGTGAATTACAACCTGCGCTTCTACCCCGCCGTGCTCCAGCTCCGCGCCGCGGTGCAACGCGGTGATTTCGGCACCATCTTCCACGTCAACGGTTCCTACTTCCAGGACTGGCTCCTGAAGGACACCGACTACAACTGGCGCCTGCTCCCGAAGGAAGGCGGCGCGCTCCGCGCCGTGTCCGACATCGGCACGCACTGGATGGATGCCGCGTCGTTCGTGCTCGGCTCCCGCATCTCCGAGGTCTACGCGCAGCTGGAAACCCTGCACAAGAATCGCAAACGCCCGATCGGCGAGGTGCAGACCTATTCCAAGGCGGGCGCGGACCAGAAATACGAAACCTACCCGGTGCAGACCGAGGACTACGCCGCCGTGCTGCTGCGCTGGGGCAGCGGTGTGTTTGGCAGTCTGAACGTCTCGCAGGTCGCGGCCGGCCGTAAGAACTGCCTGCGCCTCGAGATCTACGGCTCGAAGAAGTCCGCCTGCTGGAACTCGGAGGAGCCGAATTCCATCCAGTACGGCAGCCGCGACGGCGCCAACGAAGTCTCACTGCGCGGAGCGCCCGGCTTCGCCGAGGATGTGGTCGGGTTCACGGATTATCCCGCCGGCCATGCCGAGGGATTCCCGGACACGTTCAAGATGAACTGCCGCGCCATCTATACCGCCATTGCGAGCGGCAAGCGCGAGGGCGCCCTGTTCGCCACGGTCGAGGACGGCCATCACGAAGTGAAGGTCTGCGACGCCATCCTCAAGAGCAGCAAGACCCGCAAGTGGGTCAAGGTGTAGGCGCGTCGTCGCCCTCGCGGGAGTCACGCGATCGTCCACGCAGCGCGTCCCTCACCGATGGTTTCCCGGGCGCGGTGATCCTTACGGGTCGCCGCGCCCGGCTGCTTTAACCCATGCGCCTTGGGCTTGGACGAGGCGCCCGACCTGGAGTTAGATAGGCGCTGTTCACCCCGACCGAGGATTGCATGGCCTCCCCGACGAGCTCCCCTTGGCTGAAGCGATGCGTCTGGATCACGCTCGGACTTCTACTCGGCTACCTGGTGGTGGCGGTCTGGATCTTTCCCGCCGTGCTGCGCAGCCAGGCCGAACGCCGGTTCTCGGCGTTGACCGGCGCGACGGCGCGCATCCGGGCCGTGACCTTCCACCCGTTCGCTTGGCGCCTGCGCGTCTCTGAGTTCAGCCTGACCGACCCCGCGGGCCTCCCACTGTTCGCTTGCAGCAATCTGGTGGTAGACGCGCAAGTCTCGTCCCTCTGGCGTGGGGAGGCGTATGCGCGCGAGGTGCTCGTGGAGGCGCCGAACCTGGCGTTACGCCGCGCGCGCGACGGGACCATTCCCTGGGGGCAAGTGCTGGAGCGGCTTACCTCCGGCCACGCTTCAAATGCGCCGGGGTCCACCCGGACCGGTCTGCCGGCCTTCCGAGTGGACTGGCTGCTGGTTAGGAACGGCGCGATCTCCGTGGATGACCAGTCGACCGAAGTGCCGTTCCAGGCCGCGTTCCGGCCGGTCAACCTGTCGATGAAAGGGATCACCACACGGGCGGGCGAGGAGGCGGCCTTCGAGTGCCAGGCGACAGGGGATAGCGGCGAGACGATGGATTGGATGGGCCGATTGACCGTATCGCCTCCGGGCGTGACGGGACTCTGGCGCGCGTCGCGGGTGCCGGTCGCCAAGCCGCGCCCTTACACGGACGAGCATTCCACCATGCGACCGACCGCGGGATTGGCGTCGTGGAGTCTGCCGTACGAGTTCACCTGGCGGGACACGGGGATTGAGGCGCGGGTGCGCGGCGCGACGTTGGGGTTGGAGGGCTTGGCGGTGGTGGAGAAGGACGACGGCTCCCCGTTTCTCGAACTGGCGCGGTTCTCCGTTCACAACGCCTCCCTGGAATGGCCGGAGCGCCGGGTGTCGGTCGGCGCCGTCGAGATCGAGGGTCCGCGCCTGCATGCACGGCGCGTTCCGGCGGCCGCCGGAGCTCGAGCCGCGATGAACTGGCGGCAGTTGATCGATCCCGTAACCGTGGACGAGTGGGTGGCTTTTTCCGCCGGCTGGCAGCTGACGTTGGATCGCTTCAGCACGGACGCCGGCCAAGTGCAGTTCGAGGATCGTACGCTTGACCCGCCGGTGAGGCTGGAGGTCGACGGAGTGCAGGCGCGGGTCGTGCAACTCTCGAACGCTTCCAATGCCGCCCCCGCCACGGTGGAAGCCGGCCTGCGCTGGAACGGGAAAGGGGAGGTGCGCGTGACGG
>JADLFD010000221.1 GCA_020845805.1 Verrucomicrobiales bacterium
CAGACGGCGCTCACTCCCTCGACCGCTCCCGCTCATCCCGTTCGCCAACGGCATCCAGCGCGGACTCACGTCCGCGACTACTCTTCGTTCCGTTCCGTAGCCGCCGTCGTCAGACGGCGCTCACTCCCTCGACCGCGCTCGCTCATCCCATTCGCCAATGCCATCCAGCGCGGACTCACGTCCGCGGCTACTCCTCGTTCCATTCCGTAGCCGCCGTCGTCAGACGGCGCTCTCTCGCTCGACCGCTCCCGCTCATTCCATTCACCAACGCCATCCCGCGCGGACTACACGTCCGCGGCTACTCCTCGTTTCGTTCCGTAGCCGCCGTCGTGCAGACGGCGCTCTCTCGCTCGACCGCTCCCGCTCATTCCATTCGCCAACGCCGTCCAGCGCGGACTTCACGTCCGCGACTACGGGGAGGCCCCGCTCACGCAACCCGATCTCGACTCGACCCGGAGCCAGCCTTCCGGTTCCATTCCCGCCATGCACTCCCCGGTTTCGCGCCGCGCCCTGGTCGCGCTCCCGCTGCTCGCGGCCTGCCTGATGCTCGGAACCTCCCTCCCCGCCGCGGACCAAAAGTCGCGGATCGGCGTCTCGTTGCTCACCCTCACCAACCCCTTCTTCCGCGACCTCGGTGAAGCGATGCGCACCGAGGCCGCCAAGCATGGCATGGAGGTCGTGCTCGTCTCGGGCGAGTTCGATGCCGCCAAGCAGCGCCATCAGGTCGCCGATTTCATCGTGCAGAAGTTCGCTGCCATCGTCCTTTCCCCCTGCGATTCCAAGGCCGTGGGCACCACCATCGCGGAGGCCAACCGGGCCGGCATTCCCGTGTTCACCGTCGACATCGCTTCCCTGGGCGGCGGGAAAGTGGTCTCCCATATCGCCACCGACAACCTCGGCGGCGGCCGTCTGGCGGCCCAAGCCGTCATCGAGGCACTCGGCGGCAAGGGCAAGGTCGCCATCCTCGACCATCCCGAAGTGGAGTCCGTCATCCTGCGGACCCGTGGGTTCGAGGAGGAGCTCGAAAACCAGCGCAAGACCAAGGGCGTCACGCTCCAGGTCGTCGCCAAGCTCCCGGGCGGCGCCACCAAGGATCGCTCCTTCAAGGCCGCCGAAGATCTGCTCCAGGCACACCCGGATCTCAATGGCATCTTCGCCATCAACGACCCCAGCGCGCTCGGCGCTGTGGCCGCCCTCGAAAAGGCCAACCGTCTCGGGCAGGTGAAAGTGGTGGGATTCGACGGCATGCCCGAGGGCAAAGCCGCCATCAAAGCCGGTCAGATCTATGCCGACCCGGTGCAGTTTCCCGACCGCATTGGCACCACCGCGGTGCAGCAGATTCGCAAGTATCTCGAGGGCGACGACGTGCCGACGGAGATCCTGATCCCCACCGCGCTCTACCGGAAGGCCGACGCCGAGCGTGACCCCGCGTTGAAGCGTTGAGGCGCCGGAGACCGTGACCGGCGCGAAGGGATGCATGCCCGTGGCCGCCGCCCCTCCTCCCAGGCTCGAGATGACGGGGGTCCGCAAGACCTTCCCCGGCGTCCTGGCCCTCAGCCGCGCCGAGCTCACTCTGCACGCCGGTGAGGTGCACGCGTTGATGGGTGAGAATGGCGCCGGCAAGAGCACTCTGATCAAGATCCTCTGCGGCGCCCTGGAACCCGATCGGGGCACCGTGCGCATCGACGGACGCGAGGTGCGGCCACGCCGTCCCCACGAGGCACGCCGGCTGGGCATCGCCGCCATCCACCAGGAACTGCATCTGGTTCCCGCCCTGTCCATCCGCGAGAACCTCTTCCTCGGCCAGGAACTTCACCGCGCAGGTTGGGTGCGGCCCGGTGCCGAACGCGACCGCACCCGCGAACTGCTGGGCCGCCTCGGGTTGCCCGCCGATCCGGAGACTCCCTGCTCCCAGCTCAGTGTCGCCGAGCAACAACTGGTCGAGATCGCCAAAGCCCTGGTGCACGACGCGCAGGTGCTGGTGATGGATGAACCGACCGCCGCCCTCTCCGAGCGCGAAGTGGCTCGATTGTTCACCCTCGTCCGGCAGCTCGCCGGGCAAGGCCTCGCCATCCTCTACGTCAGCCATCGCCTCGACGAAGTGTTCGCCCTCTGCCAGCGCGTCACCGTGATGCGTGACGGCGCCCACATCCTGACGCGTCCCCTGGCGGAGTTGACCCGCGCGAGCCTCATCGAAGCCATGGTCGGTCGGCCCATGCAATCCGAGTTTCCCCCGCGCCACCACGTCCCCGGCGCGGTGCGACTGCAGGTCCAGGATCTGCGCCGTGGGGATCGGGTGCGGGGCGTCTCGTTCCAGGCGCGGGCGGGTGAGATTCTCGGGCTCGCGGGCCTGGTGGGTGCCGGACGCACCGAAACGGCACGGCTCCTGTACGGCGCCGATCCCGCCGACAGCGGCCGCGTCATGCTCGACGGCCGCGCCGTGCACCTCGGCTCCCCGCGCGAGGCCATCCGACAAGGCATCTGCCTCCTCACTGAGGATCGCAAACAGCAGGGGCTGGTCCTCGGGCTTTCCGTACTTGAGAACTTCGGCCTGCCCAACCTCGCGGCGTTCTCGCGGGCCGGCTGGTTGCGACCGGGACGCGAACGCGAGGCGTTCGAAGGGTATGTGCGCAGCCTGAGCATACGCATCCCGCACCCTTTCCAGCTGGCGCGCCATCTCTCGGGCGGCAACCAGCAGAAGGTCGTCCTCGCGAAATGGTTGCAGGCCAATTCCGAAGTCATCCTCTTCGACGAGCCCACTCGCGGGGTCGACGTCGGCGCCAAGTTCGAGATCTACCAACTCATGCTCGGCCTCGCCGCCGCAGGGAAGGTGGTGATCATGATCTCCTCCGAACTCCCCGAAATCCTCGGCCTCAGCGATCGCGTCCTCGTCTTCCGTGAAGGCCTCATCGCGGGGGAAATCCACGACGTGCGCGCTGCCACGCAGGCGGACGTGATGAAACTCGCCACCCGTTCCACCGCCGACGCGTCGGAAACCGCCGAGCTCCCCTCGTGAACCCCTCTTCCACTCCCTCCGCCCGTCATGAAACCCGCGCGCGGCCGCTCACGCGACTGGTGGCCGACTACGGCATGCTGGGCGTTCTGCTGTTGCTCGGCGCCTATTACGCAGTGGTCACGCTCCGGGACCACCACCCAGCCGGTGCCGACGCGGCGAGGCAGATCGCCACCGAACTCCTGCGCGACGCCCTCTCGCCACCCTCCGTACTCATCGTCGCCGGCACGGGAACCGAGGATCCGGCCTTCGCCTCGACCCTGGAGGCGGAACTGCAGCGTCGCGGAGCGCGAGTCGCCGCGCGCGTGATCGGGGAACCGCGCGATGCCCGTCTGGCCCTGGAAAAACTCGCGACCGAAGGCAGCCCACTCGGCGCCATCGCCACCACCACCGAATGCGCCGCGTGGCCAGTGCTGAGCAATGTCGGCCGCCGCTTTCCCGTCCTCGGCGAGCCGAAGCTCGTCTCGCCGCATCCCTACCGTTGGCCGACGTTCCTCACCCGCGACAACCTGCTCAACATCGCCAACCAGATCGCCGTGGTGGCCATCCTGGCCGTGGGCATGACAGTGGTCATCATCACCGGAGGCATCGATCTCTCGGTGGGCAGCCTCATCGCCCTCAGTGCCGTGGTGGTCACGGTGCTCATCCGGGACGTGGCGGGAGGCATCGCGGCGAGTGGAGCCATGCTCTGGGCCTGCTCGGCCGCCGGCGTGGCCCTCTGCCTCCTCGTCGGCACCGCGTCCGGCGCCCTGGTCGCCTGGTGCAAGGTTCCCCCCTTCATCGCCACGCTCGCCGTCATGCAGGTGGCCAGCGGTCTCGCGTTCATCGTGGCGCAGGGAGGGTCGATCTATGAAGTGCCCGACACCTTCACTGCCCTGGGCCGCGGCACGCTCATGTTCGGGCTGCCCAATGCCGTTCTGCTGATGCTGGTTCTCTACGCTGGCACTCACGCGTTGATGAGCCGGACCGTGCTCGGACGGCGCATCTACGCGGTGGGGGGCAATCCCGAGGCGGCCCGGCTGTCCGGAGTGAACCTGTCGGTCATCCTGATCTTTGCCTACGGCTTCTGCGGCGCCATGGCCGGCCTGGGCGGCGTCCTCCAGGCGTCCCAACTCAAGAGCGGGGCGCCCAACTACGGGGTGATGTACGAACTTTACGCCATCGCCGCCGTGGTGGTCGGGGGCACCTCACTCTCCGGTGGCGAAGGTCGCGTGCTGGGAACCCTGATTGGCGCGTTCATCATCGCCGTGATTCAGAACGGTATGAACCTCACGGGCGTGCAGAGCTACCAACAGAAAGTGGTCCTCGGCCTTGTCATCCTCGGCGCCGTGCTGCTCGACCTGCTCAAGAAGCGCGACTGGAAACGCCTCTTCCAACGCCGCGCGAACCCGTCCGCTCAGAGCTCGTCTGAAAAGTGAGTGGGGTCCTGCGGCGAGGGGTTTTGGGCGTGTCCGAGGCGGCGAGGTCGGAGCATCCCCGCAGCGGGCTGTGACGGCCGAGCCAACGAAGGACACGCCCAAAAGGACCGCCGCCCTTCGGGTTTTCGAGGAAA
>JADLFD010000222.1 GCA_020845805.1 Verrucomicrobiales bacterium
AAGTCCCGCGCCTTCCGCGAGGAACTCCTGGAGCGGGTGCGGCGCATTTCCGCCTTCAGCCACGTGGCCATCCTCCGTGGGGTCCCGCTGCTTAACTCGGGATTCTCCATCCCGCTGCTGGTCGAAGGCCGCGTCTATCAGCGGGACGAAGACCTGGTCTCCGGCATCTACAACGCCTCCTCCGGGCCCGCCCTCGAAGCCCTTGGCATCCGTCTCGTCCGAGGCCGACCCTTCGAGCCTACCGACCACGCCACTGCCGAACCCGTCGCACTGCTCAACGAAGCCGCCGTGAAACGATTTTTCCCCGACGAGGATCCGCTGGGCCGCCGCATCGCGTCCGGGATTCCTGCGGCACTCGCCCGAGGCGATTCCATCCCCAAGGAACTCACTCAATACACCTACGCCCGTGTGGTCGGCATCGTGGCGGACACGCGCCAGTTCGATCTCTCCTACAGCCCGCAACCTGAGGTCTTCTACCCTTTCGATCAGGCCATGCGCCATCCCATGGTGCAGAACTCGTTTGCCCTGGTCGCACGCACCCGAGGCGAGGCGCGTTCGCTCCTCGGCACTTTGCGCCAGGAGATCCGCGCGGTGGATGCCGATCTCCCCGTCGACCATCTCCAGACCATGGACTCGGTGGTTCGGGACACGCTTCGTGGACAGCGCTTCATGGTCATCCTCCTGAGCGCCTTCGCCGCCGTGGCCCTGATCCTCTCCGCCCTCGGCATCTACACCGTCGTGGCCTGGGTCGTCAGCCAGCGCACTCGTGAGATGGGTATCCGCCTCGCCCTGGGAGCGCCGCCTGTGGGCGTGGTGCGCCTGGTCGTGACCCAGGCACTCCGCCCGGTCGCCCTAGGCCTCGGATTGGGCATGCTGGCTGCCCTGGCCTGCTCCAGGATCCTCGCGCAATATCTGTCCACCATCAGCGCTCTCGACCCCGGCACCTACCTGCTCGTAGCCACGCTGCTCCTCGCCACCGCCGCCGGCGCCTGCTGGATCCCTGCGCGCCGTGCCGCGCGCGTCGATCCGATGCTGGCTCTGCGTACGGAATAGCCGCACGTCCACCGCCCCCAGCCAAATCAACAGTCGCTCCCCTTACCCAGGGCATGATCCCGCCTTTTGCCTTTTCAAGGGTGCGGACCTTCACAACGCTCCGGTCATGAACCCCGCCCCGGCCGGCTATCACACCCTCCAGCCGTACCTCATCGTCCGCGATGCCTCCAAGGCCATCGACTTCTACAAGGAACTGTTCGGTGCCACGGAAATCACCCGGATGCCCTACCCGGGCGGCATCAAGCTCATGCATGCCGAGGTGCGCATCGGCGACTCCATCCTCATGCTCAGTGATGAAGCCCCCGAGTGGAACGTGTACTCGCCCATCAAATACGGCGGATCCTCGGTCTCCCTGATGCTCTACGTGTCCGAGGTCGACGCCACCTACGCCAAGGCACTGGCCTCCGGATGCCAGACCATCTTCCCTCCGGCCGACATGTTCTGGGGCGACCGCTTCTGCAAGTTCATCGATCCCTTCGGCCATGTGTGGGGCGTCGCCACCCACGTCCGCGATGTGTCTCCCGAGGAAATGGCCGCCGCCGCCGCCGCGAAGGCCTTCCCTACCCCCTGACCCCCAGGCCCCTGGCTCCTTGGCTTCGCCGCCGTCGCGGGGACGTTCGGCTGAAGTTCGGATCGCCCCGCCCGACGCGTGTTCAATCCCTATTTCGCCTTCTCGATCGACCGCCGCAATCGCAGCGCATTGCCCACCACGATCAGATCCGACACACCCATCGCCGCGGCACACAGGATCGGACTGAAGAATCCCAGCATTGCCAACGGCACCGCCACGGCATTGTAGAAGAAGGCCCAAAACAGATTCTGACGGATCACGCGCAGCGTCTTCTGCGCGATCCCGATGGCTTCCACCAGCGGCGCGAGGCCGGGCCGCAACAGGACGAGATCCGCACTCGCACGGGCGAGATCCGTAGCTCCCCCCACGGCAATGCCCAGGTCCGCCTGCGCCAGCGCCGGACCGTCGTTCAACCCGTCCCCCACGAAGGCCACGCGGCGCCCTTCACGCTGCAACCGCGCCAGGATCTCGGCCTTCCCCTCGGCACGAACTCCCCCGAACACCAACTCCGGCGCCATCCCCGCCGCCGCCGCCACCTCCCGCACCACGGGTTCGACATCGCCACTCAACACGCCCACCGCGAATCCGCGCTGGCGCAGCCCGGCCACCACGCCCGCCGATTCCGCCCGCAAAGGATCGGTGAGCAACAATCTCCCCAGCAACCGGTCGTCCAACGCGACTCCCACCACGGTCCGCGCCACACCCGCTCCACCGTTCCCGGTCCGCTCCGTCCCTGGCACCCCGCTCTCCCGCAACCATGTCGGGGACCCCAGCCGGTACACCGCGGCCCCCATCCGTGCTTCGATCCCGCACCCGCGCAGCTCTCGCCACTCCGCCCATTCCCGTGGCTCTTCCCCGGTCCGCGCTCCGCGCGGGCCGCCCAGTCCCGGTAGACGAAAATCCAGTCGCACCGCCGAGCTCCCCGGTGCGGCTCCGCGTCCCAATCCCACCGGACCCGCGACGCTGCGTTTCGGTAAACGCGCATCATGTGCCGCCACCAAGGCGCGCGACACGGGATGCGAGGATCGCCGCGCCAAGGACGCGGCCAAGGATTCCAGCGGTTCCAGACTCGCCCCCGCCGGTCTCAAATCCTCCACCGCCTCGAGCGTCATGCGGCCCTCGGTGAGCGATCCCGTCTTGTCGAACAGGACGGTGTCGATACGACCGGCCTTCTCCAGCGCCACCCCGTCACGAATGAGGATGCCGCGCAGGGCCGCCGCGTTGGCTCCCGCCATGATCGCGATGGGGGTGGCCAGCCCCATGGCACAGGGACAGGCGATGATGAGCACCGCCACGGCATGCGAGATCGCCGCCTC
>JADLFD010000223.1 GCA_020845805.1 Verrucomicrobiales bacterium
AGTTTTCGGCCGGATCTGGGGAACGATCCGCAGGAGGTGCGGGTGCCGGGTTTCGTGTGGCCTGAGGTTGCGCCGGTGCGGCCCGAGATGCGGGTGCCGGGGTGGGAGGCTTCGGCGCACATGAAGGAGGAGGAATTCACGCGCGCGGTGGGACTGGCGCTGTTCGACTACCTGCGCAAGAGCCGATCGCAGGGGTTCGTGGTCTCGCTGAGCGGTGGGGCGGACTCGTCCTCGATAGCGTGTCTGGTGGCGATGATGGTGCGGACCGGTTGCGCCGAGCTCGGGCGGGAGGGCTTTGCGCGCAAGCTGGCGCAGGTGCGCGGGCTGCCGACTTCAGGGGAGGTGCGGGACGTGGTGCGCGCCCTCCTGACCACGGCGTATCAGGCCACCCGCAACAGTGGTCCGGTGACACGTGCGGCGGCGAGGGCGGTGGCGGAAGCGGTCGGGGCGGAGCATCACGAGTGGGACATCGCTGAGTTGCACGAGGGTTACGTGCGCATGATCGAAGGCACGCTGGGCCGCGCCTTGGAGTGGGCGAAAGACGATGTGGCCCTGCAGAACATCCAGGCACGCGTGCGTTCGCCCGGGATCTGGATGCTTACGAACGTGAAGGGCGCGCTGCTGCTTTCGACCAGCAACCGCTCCGAAGCCGCGGTGGGCTATGCCACCATGGACGGCGACACGAGCGGTGGTTTGGCGCCCATCGCCGGGATCGACAAGGCCTGGCTGCGCCACTGGCTGGTCTGGCTGGAGACGGAGGGTCCGGTGGGGCTGGGTCCCATCCCGGCGCTGCGCGCGGTCAACGTGCAGGCGCCCACGGCGGAGCTGCGTCCGCAGGAGAGCGGGCAGACGGACGAGGCGGATCTGATGCCCTATCCCGTGCTCGACGCCGTGGAACGATCCGCAATCCGCGACAAGCGCTCGCCGGTGGAGGCGTTCCAGCAGGTGCGGCTGCAATTCCCCCAATACACCCCAAGGCAGCTGGCCTTCTGGGTGGACCGCTTTTTCCGGTTGTGGTGTCGGAACCAGTGGAAGCGCGAGCGTTACGCGCCGAGCTTCCATCTCGACGACGAGAATCTGGACCCGCGCACGTGGTGTCGGTTCCCGATTCTCAGTGGCGGCTTCGAGGTGGAGCTCGAGGAATTGAAACGGTTTGTCGACGCGCTGTGATTCCTGCGCTGAGCAGGAAAGCAGGGTCGGGGAACGAGGGGAGAAGAAGCAGGCTTGGGGCGGCGGATCCGCGCGGCTCAGACGGTGAGCGACGTTTTCCCGAGGTAGAATCTCAGGGCATTCCCCCCGAAGAAGGCGGCGCGTTGGGCGGAGTCCAGGCTGCTGGCGTAGTCCTCGAGGAGCGCGACCACGCGATCGTAAGCGGCGGCGTGGAGGCACACGGGCCAGTCGGACCCGAACATGACACGGGTGGGGCCGAAGGCTTCGAAGACCAGGTCGAGATAGGGTCGGAAATCCTCGGGGCGCCAGCGTTTCCAGTCCGCCTCGGTGACCATCCCGCTGACCTTGCAATGGACGTTGGGGAGTTTGGCCAGGGCACGCAGGTGGGTGGCCCAGGGTTCGAAGCCGCGATCGCGTATGGCGGGTTTGGCGACGTGATCGAGGACGAAGGCCTGGTGGGGCAGGCGGCGGGCCACTTCGAGGGTGGCGGGGAGTTGGTGATGGAAGACCAGGAAATCGTAGGTGAGATCGAAGTCCGCAAGGAGGCTCAGCCCCCGCTGGAACTCCGGCTGCAGCATGAAATCGGGGTCGGCCTCGTCCTGGACCACGTGGCGCACGCCGACGAACCGCGGGTGGCGCGCGAGCCGCGCGAGGTCGAGGGCGACGTCCGGGTGGCGCAGGTCCACCCAGCCGACCACGCCGAGCAGGGCGGGGCAGGCGTCGGCGAGCCCGAGGAGCCAGTCGGATTCGGCGAGGGACTGGCGGGCTTGGACGGCGATGGAGCCTTGGAACCCGAGGGGTTGTTGGAGGGCGAGGAGGTCGGCGGGCAACCAGTCCCGGTGGAGGGCCGAGCCGGGAGGGATCCAGGGGTATTGCTCGGCGTCGTAACGCCAGAAGTGCTGGTGGGCGTCGAGGCGCATCATGGCGGGAGGAACAGGACAGGGACCAGGGGTGGGAGCGATCAGACCACGGACACCGGGTTGGTGAGTGTACCGATGCCGCTGATGTGGATCTCGACCACGTCCTCGGCGGCGAGGGTGAAGGCGTCGGGGGGCACGATACCCGTGCCGGTGAGGAGGACGGCGCCGTGGGGGAAGGTTTGGGAGCGGAACAGCCACTCGGCGAGTTCGCGGAATCCGCGTTTGATGCGATCGACCGGGGTGCTGCCGCTGAAGACCGCGGCGCCGGCGCGATGGATGGTGATGCTGACGGACCACTGGCGCGCGACGGCCTCGTCGTCGACCAGTGTGATGCAGGGTCCGAGGGCGCAGGAGCGGTCGTAGATCTTGGCTTGGGGCAGGTAGAGCAGGTTTTCGCCTTCGATGTCCCGCGAACTCATGTCGTTGCCGGTGGTGAAACCGGCCAGGCGCCCGCGTGAGTTGAGAACGAGGGCGAGTTCTGGTTCCGGCACCGACCATCGGGCATCGCGTCGGATGCCGACGGCTTCGCCGGGTCCGACGACTTTGGCGGCGAGCGCTTTGAAGAAGATCTCGGGGCGCGGCGCCTCGTAGACGTGATCGTAGGCGCGCGCGCTGAAATCGCTTTCCTCCATGCGCGCCGCTTTGCTGCGCAGGTAGGTGACCCCGGCGGCCCAGACCTCCTGGTTTTCGACGGGTGCGAGCAGGCGGACCTGGGCTAGCGGGAGGCGGGGGGAATCGGGACGGATGGCGGCCTGGGCGTGATGCGCGGGCTGATCCGCTTCGAGAATCTGGCCGAGGGATTGGATCCCACCGGCGGACAGGTCGGTGACAGCGTCGTCCTGGAGGAGGCCGATGCGGGCAGGGCCGGTGGCGGTGGCGGTGGCGGTGAGAAAGCGGCAGAGCTTCATAGTAGGGTGGAGCGGATGCGGCGCGGGCTAGCGTGTGGGATCGAACTGGGCGGGATCGAGCGTGTACTTGGGGGCGACGGGGGCGACATGGCCATCGGCAAAAGCGACCATCGCGCGGCCGCGTTCGACGTAATCGCGTGAGGAGACTTTGGTGCCGGTCTGGAATTTGTGGCGGCCGGTGAGCAGATTGTCGGGAGGGACAAACCGTCCGTCGTCGATGGTGGCGCCGCGGGCTTCCTCGCCGTTTTCCTCGACCAGGGTGGGTTTGGCGACCGGGTTGCGGATGGAGGTGCTGCGGAAATGGAGAGGGGGCAGACCGGCGGCGTACACGGAGGAGATGCCGCGGTTGTTGAGGGAGTCGTCGACGACGCTGGTGAGGGAATAGCTGTAGAGGTAGGGGTTGCCCGAGGTGGGGGCCTTGGCGAAGGCGGCGGCCCGGCGCAGGACATCCTTGTCGGCGGGGCAGCGGAAGAGGTTGGTGGTGAAGTTGCCGATGTAGGGGCCGATGGCGCTGTTGCGTGGGTTGTTGAAGAACTCGCGGTCGCGTGTGGCGCGGTTCACGTTGAAGAAGATCCAATCCTCGCGCATGGGCTCATAGGCCCCGCGCGAGGCGGCGCCGGGGAAGATATTGTCGTGATCATCCGCGTAGAGCTGCAGGGCGAGGCCGAGTTGGCGGAGGTTGGAAGCGCAGAGGATGTGTTTGGCCTTTTCCTTCGAACGCGCGAGGGCGGGGAGGAGCATGCTGGCCAGGATGGCGATGATGGCGATGACGACCAGCAGTTCGATCAGTGTGAATCCCTGATGGGGTTGGGGGACGCGGCGCAACGCAAGGGTTCGGCGGGCGGGCGACATGTTTGGACCATGGCGCGAGGGGCGGCGGCGGGAAACCTCCTTTCTGGTCACGGGTGGGTGACGGCGACCATCCTGTCCATCCTGCGCATCCCGGCGCACTTGGCTTCGGCATCAGAACCACCCTCTCTCAGACTGAATCGCTTCTGGTTCGGCTCGCTTGCGAAGTGGCGCACCGGCCACCTAGGGTGACCCGGTGAAGACGCTGGTGACTGGAGGCGCGGGCTACATTGGATCGGCCTGCGTGGAGCAACTCGTGCGGGCGGGGCACGAGGTGACCGTATTCGACAATCTGAGCGAGGGGCATCGCTCGGCGGTGCATCCCAGCGCGCGGCTGGTGGTGGGGTGCCTGAGTGATCCGGCGGCAATCTCGGGGGCGCTGCAGGCCAGCAGCGCGGAGGCGGTGATTCATTTCGCCGCCAGCGCGCTGGTCGGGGAATCCATGCAGCAGCCGGGGAAGTACTTTCGCAACAACGTGTCGAACGGCGTGAACCTCCTGGAGGCGTGCGTGGCAAATCGTGTGCGGAAGATCGTGTTCAGTTCCACGTGTGCGACCTATGGCACTCCGGAGCGTGTGCCCATCGACGAATCGCTGCCGCAGCGGCCGATCAATCCTTACGGCGAATCGAAACTGATGCTCGAGCGACTGATGCCGTGGTACCACCAGATCCACGGTCTGGAATATGTCGGGTTCCGGTATTTCAACGCCGCGGGCGCCACGCCCCGATTCGGGGAGCACCACCGGATCGAGTCGCATTTGATTCCCAACATCCTGCGCGTGCCGCTGGGTCAGGCACCTTCGGTCACCGTGTTCGGCTCGGATTATCCGACCCCGGATGGCACCTGCATCCGGGACTACGTGCACATTCTGGATCTGGCGGACGCGCACATCGCGGCGTTGCGACCGGGGACCTGCGGCTTCTTCAACCTGGGCAGCGGCGTGGGCGCTTCGGTGCGCGAAGTCATCCAGACCTGTGAACGCGTGACGGGGAAGGCCATTCGAGTGGAAGCCAAGCCGCGGCGGGCCGGGGATCCGCCGAGCCTGGTGGCCTCGCCCGGGTTGGCGCGATCCACGTTTGGGTGGAGTCCCAAGCTGGCCCGCCTGGAGGACATCGTCGCCTCGGCGTGGGCCTGGCATCAGGCGAATCCCAACGGCTACCCGGACTGACGGAGAGCCGGACCGAAAAGTGAGTGAGGTCCTGTCGCGAGCGGGGAACCGGCGTGCGTGGTGTGGGACCAGGGTGGCGGGCTTGTTTCGGGCGGGACGTGCGGCACACTCGCGGGCGTGATGGTCCGAGAACTTCCGATCCTGCCTGGAATCGTCCGGGGCCCGGGCTGGGGAGGTGGCTGGCTGGCCGCGTTGGGCGTGCTGGCGGGCGCGACGCTGACCGCCGGCGAGCCGAGGGTGACGCGGTCAGAGGGGTTTGAATTGCATCCGGATCTCCGGATCGCGCTCTTCGCCTCGGAGCCTGATGTCCTCGATCCCGTGTCGGTGAGCTTTGACGAGCAGGGGCGGCTCTATGTGGCCGAGATGCGGGACTATCCGTATGGGATCGGACCCGAGCACGCGGTGGGGGGCGCGGTGCGGTTGCTGGAGGACCGGGATGGTGACGGTCGTGCGGAGCGCAGCGTGGTGTTTGCGGAGGGACTACGCTTCCCCACCTCGGTGCTGGCCTGTCGCGGGGGTGTGCTGGTCACCGCCGCGCCCGACATCCTGTTCCTGAAGGACACTGATGGCGATGGTCGCGCCGATCTGCGTGAGGTGGTGCTGACCGGGTTCAAGCTGGGCGTGACGGACAGCAACCTGAACGGACTTCGTTGGGGCCTCGACAACTGGGTGCACGTGGCGAACGGCGGCAATGGCGGTCGCATCACCTCGCCCAAGCGTCCTGGAGTCGAGCCGGTGTCCCTGGGAGATCGCGATCTGCGGTTTCGTTCGGACACAGGCGAATTCGAACTGACGGCGCACACGGGCGGCGGATTTGGGATCGTGTTTGATGACTGGGGACGCAGTTTCACCACGTACAACATCAATCACCTTCAGCAGCGCGTGGCGGATGCGGATGATTTCCTGCGCGTGCAGGGGATGCCGACGGTGGAGACCACGCAGAGCATCTCCGACCATGGCGACATGGCGCGGATCTATCCGATCTCCGAGGCGGTGACGCGTCCGAATCACCCCGAGCAGGCGGGTCATTTTTCGGCGGCCGGGGGGATGGGTTGGATGGGGCATCGCGGGTGGCCGGAGACGCTGCGGGGCGGGGTGTTGGTCTGCGATGTCGTGGGGAACCTGGTGCACCGCGACGTACTGGTTCCTGAGGGCCCGATCTTCCGTGGCACCCGCGCGCCGGAGGAGTCGGCGCGGGAGTTTCTGGCCAGCCGCGATCCGCATTTTCGGCCGGTCGGTTTGGAGCAGGGTCCGGATGGGGCGTTGTATCTCATCGACATGCAGCGCGCGGTGATCGAGCACCCGGACTACATCCCGAAGAAGCTCCTGGAGAAGCTGGATCTGAGGGAGGGATCGGATCGCGGCCGGATCTACCGGATATGGCCGCGCGCGTGGGGGGATTCGGTGGGCAACCGGGAATCGTGGCCGGGGCGTGTCTCGGCGTTGGAGCGCGTGGGGTTGCTGGCCTCGGCGAATCCGTGGGTGCGGGGCACGGCGCAACGGCTGTTGGTGGAGCGGAAGGAGCGCGAGGCAGTGCCACGGTTGGCACGGATCGCCACGGGAGAAGAACACCTGGGAGAAGGCCCGACCCGGGATTTGGCACGCCTGCATGCGGCTTGGGCGTTGGAGGGGTTGGGTGCGTTGACCGACGCGGTGTGGGAAAGCCTGTTGCAGGCGGAGTTGGCTGAATTGCGCGAGAGCGCGGTGGAGATGGCGCGTGCGCGGCTGGGGACCTCGGCGAGGGTCGCGGGACTGGTGAAGGGACGGTTACAGGATCCGACGATGGCTGTTCGATTTCGCGCGGCGCTGGCGTCGTCGTCGGCGGGGCCGGTCGAAGTACCGTTGTTGGCGGCCTATTGGCAGCAGGATCACGGGCATCGTTGGAGTCGTCAGGCGGGTTGGGCAGCGACGGGGACGCAGGCGTTGGCGGTGCTGCAGGCGTTGATCGAAGTGCCGGCCTTTCGGGAGGGGAGCGTGACGTCGTGTCGGGAGGCGCTTCGTGAGTTGGCGGAGCTGGCCCTGGCGGTGGGGGGGAGCCTCGAGGAAGGGCTGGCGCTGGCAACACGGGCGGGGGTGTCCGATGCGGCGAGCGCGGCGATGGTGGAGGGAATGGAGCGCGGGGCAGCCCGGCGGGGAGGGGAACGTCCGGTGGTGACTGGTCCGGTCCGCGCGAACCTGAATCTTTTGGAGCACCGGGAATCGGTGGCGGTGCGGACGGCGGCATGGCGGTTGGCGGCGCGTCTGGGCGAACCGGCGTCCGAGGCGTTGAGGGTGGCGTTGCAGGAGGCGTCGCGGGTGGCGATGGACATGGCGTCGCCGCTGGAAGCGCGCACGCGGGCGATCCGCGTGTTGGAGTTGGGAACGACCGCGGAGACCGCGCCAGGGTTGCTGAGGATGCTGGATGGGGCGCAGCCCGGCGTGGTGCAGGAAGCGGCCTTCGCGGTGTTGCGCGAGCGGCGGGAGGCGGAGGTGGGGCGCGGGCTGATGGCCGCCTGGTCGGGGTTGGCTCCCGCGCTGCGGCCCTCGGTGGTGAATCTCCTCGTGTACCGGCATGGATTTCACGAGGCCCTGCTGGAGGCGTTGGAGTCCGGGTCGGTTCAGGTGGGCGAGTTGAATTTGGATCTGGAGCACCGGCGCGAGTTGTTGCGCAAAGCGACGAAGGGGATTCGGGAGCGCGCGGCGAAGTTCACGAGCGACGAGGAGTATTCGAACCGGGGCAGGGTGGTGGAGCAGTGGCTGGGTCGTTTGCCGAAGGCGGGCGACGCGGCGAAAGGTCGCGTGGTGTTTGAGCGATTGTGTGCGCCGTGTCATGTGGCGGAGGGAGTGGGACACGCCGTGGGACCGGAATTAACGCGGCAGAATCACCGCAGCGTGGAGGATCTCCTCTCCAACATTCTGGATCCGAACATGGCGATGAACCCGGCCTTCGTGGCGTTTACGGCGGAGTTGACGGATGGGGAGCAGGAAACCGGGATCCTGAGTGCGGAGAACGCGGTCGAGGTGACCTTGCTCCAGGCCTTGGGACGAAAGGTCGATATTCCGAGATCACGCGTGAAGCAATTGCGATCCAATGGGAAGTCCCTGATGCCGGAGGGGCTCGAGTCGGGGCTGACACCGGCCGAGTTGCGCGATCTCATCGCTTTCGTCCAGGAGGGCACGCGGGCCGGGGCGGGGGGTGCCCCGTGAGCGCCGTCGCCTGGGCGCGGCGTGCGGCGGGGTGGAGCGCGACGACGGTGGCGGCGATCGCCATGCTGGCGGTGATGGGCGGGGTGGCCCTGGCCCGCGGCGCGGAGCGGGAGCGCGGGGCGGAGGTGAGTTCCGCGGTGCCCCCGGTGAACGAGCGTGGCTGGTTCAAGCTCGTGACGCCGAACTTCGAGCTGTTCAGCAACGCGCGCGTGGCGGAGTCGCGTCGGTTGCTGCGCGAAGTGGAAACCTTTCGGCAGGTGGTTTCGGGATTCCTGGGGCTGACCAACGTGCAGCGCCGGCCGGCGTTGTTGTTTTACTTCGAGGACGACGCCTCGTTTTCGACGTACAAGCCGCTGTACGAGGGGAAGCCGCGCGGGCTCAGCGGTTTTCATGCGGAGGACCCGCTCGATTACGCCATGGCGTTGAGCCGGCAGGAGCAGAGTGCGACGACCATGCGCGTGCTGTTCCACGAGTACACGCATCTGCTGACCACGCGACAGTTCCGGTATGCGCCGATCTGGGCGAATGAAGGCGTGGCGGAGGTGTTTTCGACCTTTGCGGGTCAGGGGGATCATTTCGATCTGGGCGTGGCGCTGACCAATCACGTGCATTATCTCCAGCAGAACCGCGTGGGTCCGGTGGCGCGGTTGCTGGGGGTGGATCTGGAGTCGAAGGACTACAACGAGGACGAGCGCGCGGGGCAGTTCTACGCCACCTCCTGGCTGCTGGCGCACTATCAGTTGTTTGGTCGACGCGGGTTCGAGACCAACGTGATGGCGCGCTACGCGGCGTTGAGCGCCTCGATGACCAATCGGGTGGAGGCCTTTCGCCGGGCGTTTGGTGCGACGCCAGGGGAAGTGGACGCCGCGTTGAAGAGCTATTTGAAGGGAGGTAGCTACACCATCGTGCGGCAGACCGTGCCGGAACTTGCGGTGGCCAAGGCCAAGGACGCCGCGCTGAGCCCCGGGGAACTGGAGTATGCGTTGGGGCGGCTGCTGCAGTTGGTGAATCGTCGGGAGGAGGCCAAGGTGCGGTTGCGCCGCGCGATGAGCTTGGCGACGCAGGATCCGCGTCCTCGGGAGGCGCTGGCCTTGCTGGCCTGGCGCGAAGGGAATGCCGCGGAGTTGCAGACGCGGGTGGACGAAGCGCTGCGGCTTGGTTCCGGCGATCCGTTCCTCCATTACCTCGCTGCCGAAGGCCGCTACCAGGCGATCCAACGCGACCAACTGCCGGCGGTGGCGAGGAGGAAGGCGCTGGAGGCGGGTCGGGACCTCTGCCAGAAGGCCCTGGATCTGGATCCGCTGTTGGCCACGGCGCACCATTTGATGGGCGTGTACGCGCTGGCGCTGAATCCACGCGCACCGGCCGTGGCGGAGGAGCATGTGCGGACCGCACTGCGCGTGGATCCGCAGCTGAAGCAGGCGCAGTTGACCATGGCCACACTGCAGGCGGGACAAGGAAGGTATGAGGAGGCACGGCGTCTGCTGGCGGCGCTGATGGCAGGACCGCTTTCGCCTGAGCTTCGGGAATTGGTGAAGCGGGTGGCGGCGGAGGTGGAGCTCCACGCGCCGCCGAAGAGGGCCGGGTCGAAGCCATGAGCGGGCAGACGGATCCGGAGCTGGCTATGGACCAGACTCGCGCCGTCCTGGAGGCGGGGTGTCGACAGGGGTGGCATCTGGGGGCGCAACTGAGCGTTCACGTCCGGGGGGTGGGGGGAGGCCACTTGTCGGTGGGAGAACGGCGTCCGGGCGAACCCATGACCGACGACACTCTGTTGCGGTGGTGGTCGGCGGGCAAACCCCGTACCGCGCTGGCGGTGGCGCAGCAGGTGGAACGTGGCGCCCTGGTTCTGGATCACCCCGTGGCGCATTGGATTCCGGAGTTCGCGGCGGCGGGGAAGGAGCGTGTTTCGATTCGGCATCTGCTGACGCATTCCTCGGGGATGCGAATGGCGGAGGCGCTCCCGGAGGGCTTGGGAGAGCAGGAGATCCTGGCGTGGATTTGTGCGCTGCCCTTGGAGGAGGGCGTGGCCGCGGGCGAGGGGGCGGCCTATGACCCGCAGGCCGCCTGGCAAGTGCTGGCCGAGTTGGTGACGCGGGGAGGAGGACGCCCGTTTGCCGACTTGGTGCGGTCCGGGATTCTGGAGCCGTTGGGGATG
>JADLFD010000224.1 GCA_020845805.1 Verrucomicrobiales bacterium
AATTCGGGCATGCGATTGGGTTTGAGGGAGAGCGTGGACAGCGTCTCGCCCTGCGGTCCGTACACCGTCGCCTCCGACGTGGCCTCAATTTCGATCCATTGGCCCGAGAGAAGATCAGCGGGGAGCTCGACGGCATGCCCATTCACCGTGAGGGTCGGGTTCTTCACCGTGGCCGGCACCATGGGCAGGGCGAACACGGGTCCGACGCCCACCCGAGTCTCCCGCCCCGCGGGCAGGTTCTGCAGCCAGACGGAGACGGTTTCCACCGCGCCGAACTCGATGGTCTCGCGATAGACGTTGTACAGGCCTTTGCCATCGTCCCACTGATAGTCGCTCCAGCGTTCGGATTCGGTCTCCACCAACGTGACAAATCGCGGTCCACGGAAGTCGAGAGGCAGATAGCGATCCGCCACTGCGCCGAACGCGAGGTGCTTGGGACTCTCGAGGCGGACCGCGAGCAGGGCGCCACTCGCATCGCCGTCGATCCAGAATCCCAGGGCCTGCTGGTGCTTGAGATCCCGGGGAGCGGGGAACCGCTGTTGAAAGCGTGTCCAGGCCGCGCGCTGGGGAACGAGGCCGGCGTTGGTGGCGGTCAGCCAGGTGGCCGAACCTCCCGTCACGGCTTCCGTGCCGGACACGGTCTTCACACTGACTCCCTGGGCGGAGGCGAGTTCCCACGCGGGAGAAGGCGAACCCAGGTTTCCCAGAAGGATGGCGTTGGTGCCGGGTTCGGACGGGGCGGACATCAGGGCCTCAAGGCGCAGGCGCAGCGGTTGGGCCGGGAACGGGTTGGTGATGGACCAGGCGAGCGACGACGGCACGGCGAAGGAGGCGGCGTGAGAAACGAGTTCGCTGCGCTGGAATCGGGTCGCGCCGTTCGTGGTCACCATGGCGAAACCGCGCCCCGGTTCTCGCAGCTTGGCGCGCGTCGCGGCGTCCACGGATCCCGAGCGCCGCAGTTCCTCACTTTGCCGGAGCAGATCGACGGCGCGTCGGAACAGCGGCACCGTCCGCAACTTCTCGCGGTCCACACCGGCGGTGAGGGAGAGTCCGGCGTCCCATCCGACGAGGCGCGCGCCCACGGTGGCCATGATGTTGGGAAAGGTGGGTTCGATCTGGGGCGGTTGGAAGGACTGGAAACCCCACCAGCCGAGGTGGAGCGGAAGGAGGAGTCCGCCGTTCACCGATTCGGCGTGCTGGTCGACGAACCGGACATGCCCGCGTTGCGGCAGGTCCCAGGCCTGCCAGCGGGTGCGGTACTGCCAGCAATGATGCCACATGGCACTCATTTCCATGCCGACCGGTCGTTTGAGGCGGCGCTGAATCTCGAACACGAACTTGTCACCCCAGTACCAGCATTCGTCGGGTCCGCGTAGGATGGAGCAGCCGTCGATGGCATCGAGGTAGATACCGTCGAACCCGACCTTGTTCACGACCTCCGCGTGGTTGGCGGCGATCTCCTCGAACAGCGTGGATTCAGCGTCCGGGACGAAGAGTCCGAAGCACTCCTTGAGATGGCGTGCGCGGCTTCCCTTGGTGTGGGCGGCGGCGCGGGTGCCGTGGGCGCCGCGTTGGATGCCGGTGAAGCGCCAGGGCGGTTCCTTCGTGAAACCAGAGAAGGTCACCAATTCGTCGCCCAGGTGGAGCACCACGCTGTTGTGCTCGAAGAACCCGGTCACGGTGCTCAGGCCGGCGGTGGATTCCTCGACCGGGATCTCAGTGGCGTCCGGGGCGAGATCGGCGGAGAGCGTGAAGGCGCGGAACGCGTCGAGGCGCCGGTCGGGAACGGGAGTCACATAGCGCGACTGCTTGTCGATGAAGAAGGCGTAGGTGTGGAGGATGGATCCGATGCCGGCGTCGTGGAGGCGCTGAACGAGGCGGGTCCAGGTGTCCCAGCCGTCGGGCCACTTTTTGCGATTCAACTCGAGATCGCCGAAGCGGAAGAAGCCGCCGCCGCCATGGTTGTCGATCTGGGTGAAGGCCAGGGATCGCGCCATGCCGATCCATTCCTCCACGTTGGTCTCGACGAGGGTTCCGAAGTTGAAGAGGTAGGATCCGTGGTTGAAGGGAATCTCCTGCGCCCAGGGTCCCGCCACCGTGCAGCGCGGCATCTCGTCGGCGGCGGCGAGGACCGTCTTCAACGCGGGGAGCATTTGCGGCACCGGCACACCAACCAGGGCGACCTTGGCGCCCAGGATCCCAAACTTGCGCTCGGCCGAAGCGCGCAGGTGCGTCTGGAGTGCGGGCAGCGCGTCGACCCGTGTGTGCAGGTTGAGTGAGTAGGCACAGGCACCGAATGGGTCATCGGGCTTGCCGGCCAGCGTGAGGGGAAGGTCCAAGAAACCCAGCGCGTCGATTTCGTCGGCTCGCGTGAGTGACTCGACGGACACCTGGATGGCGGACGGTTGCGACTCCACCCGAAGGACGGCGGTTGGCCCCGCTTCGCCGAACTGCAGGGTCAGGCGATCGGATTCGAGACGGACCGAACTGACGGCGGTCTGCCGTTGCCCCTGGCGGATCCAGGCGCAGGACGAGACGCCAGGTCGCAGGTAATTGGTGCCGTTCCGGCGATCGAGGAAGGCGAGGTTCTGCCCGTTGGCCGCGATCAGGTAACGGAGGTGCGGGTTCTCGAGCACCACGGCGGGTTCGAGAGTATCGGCATCGGCAGCGACCAAAGCAGGCGCGAGAGCAAGCAGGCCGAGGAGGCGCGCGAGGATGGATGGGATGGGGGATCCCTCGGGGAGCATGGCCGGAAGCTATCCCCGCGGCACCCGCGCGTCTGCCGCGAAGGGGCGGTCGCGGAATGGAGGTCTCGGCCCCCGACCGAGGCCCCTACTCTCCCCCTGGCTCCGTACGTGAATGAGTCGGATGCAGGGGATCCTCCTGGCCGACCGCCCTGCCCTGCTCTTCCGTTTCGCGGGTTGGACGCCGGGATTGCTCCGGTCCGGGGGTCGGGGTTCGATGAGGCATGGGCGGCAAGATTCGTTGGGGGGTGATCGGCTCAGGCGGCATCGCACGGCGGCGCACGATCCCGGAAGGCATTCTCCCGGCGTCCAACGCCGAGTTGGTGGCGGTGTATTCCCGGAGCGCGACAGACAACGAAGCCGTGGCGCGCGAGTTCGATTGCCAGGCGGCCCGCAGCGTGGAGCAACTACTTGGCTTGGGCATCGACGCCGTCTACCTGGCGTCTCCCCCTGCGGCGCATCTGGACCAAGTGCGGGCTTGTGCCCGGGCGGGCGTGCACGTGCTTTGCGAGAAGCCTCTGGGCCTCGACGTCGCTGAGGCGGAGTCCATGGTGGCGGCCTGCCGAGCCGCCCGCGTTCAGCTCGGGACGGCATTCATGATGCGGTTCTCGGCCCAGCATCGCGCCGCGCTCGCGCTGGTGAAGGAGGGGCGCCTCGGACGCTTGGTCCTCGGGCGCGCGCAGTTGTCCTGCTGGTATCCGCCGATCGCCGGCGCGTGGCGTCAGCAACCGGACACCGGCGGTGGCGGCGCCTTGATCGACCTGGGTGGCCATTGCCTAGACCTCCTGGAACTCTTCCTCGGGCCGGTGGAGACCGTCACCTGCCTGCTCCAACGCCGGGTCCATAGCTATCCCGTGGAGGACAGCGCGGTGGTCTCCCTGCGATTCCGTGACGGCGCCCTGGGGATGGTGGACGCGTTCTTCTGCATTCCCGATGACGCGAGCCCCAATCGGTTGGAGCTCTACGGGACCCACGGCAGTCTGCTCGCCGAGGGCACGCTGGGTCAGGAGGCACATGGCATCATGCGTGCCACGTTGACGGGGCCGGTGGGCGGATACGATCCGGTGCAGGCACGCCGTCCGATCGAAGGGCTCACCCTCGATCCGGCGCCGATCAATACCTACCGCGCCGAGATCGAGGCGTTCGGGGAAGCCCTTCGGGACGGACGCGACTTCGATCCGTCGGGGGAATCCGGGCTGCACAGTCAGCGTGTCCTGGCGGCGTGCTATGAGTCCGCGGCGACGGGCCGCGCCGTCGAGTGCGCGTAAGCACCTCGCCGGCGCCTGCCCTCGACTGGGCAGAACTCCCGGCCCCGGGGTCAGGAGGTTTGCATCTGCTGAGCGAAGGTGAGGACGATGAATTCGGCCGGGTGCGTGAGCGCGACTTTGAGGGAGACGATCATGAGTCCGTTGAGGATGTCCTGACTGGTCATGGTCGCTCCCAACCCAACCTCCACCGAAAAGGCAGCATCCGGAGTGCTGCCCGCCAGGGTTCCCTGGCTCCACAGCTGGGTGAGGAACGAAGTCAGCGTGGCGCGCACCAGATTCCACGTGTTCGCCACGTTGGGCTGAAAGACATAAGCCTGCATGGCGAACTTCACGGACTGCTCGATCATGATGACCGTGCGGACCACGGAAATGTACCGCCAATCCTGGCTGTTCCCGTCCAGAGTGCGCGCACCCCACACCAAGGTTCCCAGGGAGGGAAACACGCGAATCGCATTCACTGACTTGCCGGACAGCGGGTCGGTATTGAGTCCCGACTGCATGTCATCCGTGAGGGCGAGGGTGGTGCCCACGACCTCGGTCAGGGACACATTGGCCGGAGCCACCCAGACCCCGCGTTCCGCATCGACCCGCGCGTAGACCCCGGCCATCGCGCCGCTGGGGGGCAGGATGTTGATCCGGTCGCAGACTTGCTGGCAGAGAGTGGTGTAGGTCGGACTGGACTGCCGCAGGGCGATTTCCCATTGGGAACGAATCGCCGGGTTAGGAACCGGGGTTTTCTGCAACGACGCCAACAGTCCTTTCACCGGTTCCTGAGAGGCCTCGGGCAACACTCCGGCCAAGGCCATCGCGCCGCCCAGCATGTCGCAGGTGATCTCGGACTCCGCATGAATTGTCGTCTTCAGAAACGGGTAATAGGCCACGCCGTACTTCAGGTACTGCTGGCCCACCGCGGCTCGGAACGGCTCAATCTGATCCTGCACAAAGGTGACCGGATCCGGCAGCTGCGCTCCGCGCAGATCCAGAATCCCCACCCGATTCTGCAGTGTCCCGCACTGGCTCAGGATCTCCTGCAGCAGG
>JADLFD010000225.1 GCA_020845805.1 Verrucomicrobiales bacterium
AGAAGGAGGACGCGTCGAGCGAGTTGGGGGCGTCATCGCCGGTGAGACTGATCTCGTCGAAGGTGGACGCGACGAACGTATCCGTTTCGCCACTGGTGGCGTTGGCGAGAGTGGTGGAGGTAAGGGATCAGTTGCCCGCGCGATCCTCCTTCAGCGTGTCGTAGCCGCCGGAGCCGCCATCGAGGAAGTCATTTCCCTCTCGGCCCCAGATCACGTTGTTGCGCGCATTGCCGGTGAGGCGATCCTGAGAACCGCTCCCGGGTGCGTAGCGGCCGCCATACAGGTTCTCGATGCCGCTGGAGACGGGAGTGCCGGTCGCGAGCCCGATCTGGCGCACCTCGGCCACCACGAGGACTCCGCCGACCGTGAGGATTTGCTGGGTGGCCGACGCGGTATGGAGCGTCAGGGTCAGCGTGGGAGAAACCACCTGACTGGTGGTGAGACTGAGGTTGAGGCTCACCGATTGGGCGCTCGTCTCGCCGAAATCAATGGTGTCGGTGTCACGCGAGGACTGTTCGAACAGGTCGTCATGGCCAAGGGCGATATCGGCATCAAAGAGGTACAGGTCGCTCCCCGCGCCTCCGGACAGATCATCGTCGCCGCGGCGGCCCTCCAGCACGTCGTCTCCGGCGCCACCGTCGAGCACGTTGTCGAGCAGGTTGCCTTTCAGCGTGTCGTTGCCCGAACCAGCGATGATGTTCTCGAGAACATCGGGAGGGTAACTCAGGGCGAGGACCGTGGTGGCGCCATCAAGCACAGTCATCGAGGTCGCGGCGAGGTCGATCAAAAGGCTCAGGCCACTCGTGGAAAAATCGAGCGTATCCGCACCGCCGAGAGGCGACTCTCCTTCCGCGATCTCATCCGATCCGAGGATGACGTCAGTATCGAAGCGGTAGTGGTCATTCTCACTGCCCCCATCGAGTTCGTCGTCACCGGTCCCGCCTTCCAGCAGATCGTCCCCGCCCTGCCCGTACAGCTGGTCCTCGTCGTCGCCACCCGACAAGGAGTCATTCCCCATCCCCCCAATGAGCACGGCGGCGCCCGCGTCATCGAACCAGCCATAGTCGCCCAGCAGCACATCATCGCCCTCGTCACCGGTCACCGCGTCGTCATCCGGCAGAGGATTGTCGAAGATCAGTAGCACCGCACCCGGTTGGGCTCCACGCACCTCGCCGCCGGTGGGATTGCGCAGCGTGAGAACCACCGTTTCGTAACCCTCCGCAAGTTCATCGAGCAACACCGCGACGAGGAACGGTTTTTCGACCTCGCCCGCGCCAAAGCGGACCGTCCCCTCGGTGGCCAGGTAATCTTCGACCGCCAAGGCGGTGCCGTTGGTCGTGAAGTAGACGCCCACCGGAAACAGTGAAGCCCCATCCCCGGTCAGGGTGATGACCGCCGAACCTGCAGTCTCGCGAACCGAGTACACGGCCTGCGTGAACGAAACGTTCCAGGGGGCAGAACCCGCCGGCAGCGCGCGAAGTCCGGCGTCGATGTTGGCCACGGTGCGTCCGACGGACACGGACACCGCGTCCGTGAGTCCGACGGTGGCATCGGCATCGCTATCATTCGCGGACCCGCCCACGCCCTGGGTCACGTAGGCATACCCGCCGGGCGCCAGGAACTGCACCACGTAATCGGCCTCGGCCAGATTCGAGAAGGTATAGCCGCCCGAGGCGCCGGTGTAGGTCGTCGCGACCAGCGTCCAGTAGGCGTCATACAGATTCACCTGTACCCCGACCACTCCGGTTTCATTGCCAGGGGTGGCCTTGAGTTCAGTGTTGTCCCCATTCGAGTCCACCCAGACCCGGCCGCTGAGGGTTCCGGGAGCCGGCAGGCTGGCGGGATCCACATAGATCCGCGTACGGGTGCTGCCGGAGAGGATCTCCTTCAGCAGCACGTCGTAGACGAACTCGCCCGTGTCACGACCCGGCCCCAGCCAATGGCCGCCGATTAACCAGTCGTCGCCGGAACCGCCGTCAAGAGTGTCATTGCCGGCCCCACCGTACGCGGTGTCGTTGTTGCCGGTGGTCGCGCTTCCGCTGGAACCGGCCGGCGTCTCGGCGCTTTGGGCAATGGCAAAGCCGAGATCCAGGACTGCGGCCGAGTCGGCCAGTGCATACGAAGCTGGCAACGACAACGTGGTGGCCGTCGCTCCCTCGGGCAGGGCGGATTCGTCGAGCGAGAGGGTGTAATCATCCAGCGGCAGGGAGAGCGTGTAGGCCCCAGCGGCCGTGGTGGTGGCGGAATAGGTGTTGCCGCGTGTTTCACTGGTCCACGTGATCTTGATTCCCGCGAGCCCCGAATCTGTCGAGAGGTCACGGAACCCGTTGCCGTTGGCATCCAGGAAGAGCACGCCGGAAACGACGGCGTCGTCGTCATCGAGAATCACGCCGTAGCCGCGGTCGTGACTATCGTCACCGCCGGTGTCGTCGCTGTCCGCGGGATCGTCCCCGATCGTGGCATGGGTGGCTTCGGAGAGCACCACGAACAGATCCTCGACCTCCTCCACGTCGGAGTCGTCCTTGGTGGCAATGGTGACGGTCTGGGGAGTGTTCAGACTCGCCACCGGGAAGGTGAGGACGCCGGTCTCGGTGACGAAGTCATCCTCGGCGACAGCCGTGCCACTGATCGAGGTGTAGCGCACGGTCACGTCCAGATCGCTCACCCCGAGGACCGAGACGAGGAACGAAAGCTCGCCCGCCGTGCCGTTATTCCGCTTCTCGAGTGCAAAGTGCCCGGTGCTGCTGGCGTCGCTGATGAGGATCACGGGCTGGGGATCATCCTCGACGATGGTAAGGGTGGCTTCGCTGATCAGGCCGCGGACCGGGCCGCCGGTGGGATTGGCCAGACGCAGAAGGACGGTTTCGTCACCCTCGTAGATCTCGTAGAACCGACCATCGATCAGGGTGACATTGTCGTAGGTTTGAATGGTGAACGTGGCGAGGGTCTGTCCGGCCTCGAACCGCACGAGGCCCCGCTGGCCGCCCGCCGTCGGGTTCAGGGCCGAGCTGTAATCCACGCCCGCCTTGGCGGTGCCGTCGGTCGCCCAGTAAACCGCGACCGGAAGCGCACTGTTTCCGGAACGGGAGAGGGTGATGGTGGCGAGACCGCCTTCCACCACGCTGAACTGAGCCGAGCTGAATTGCACGTACCAGGGACCCGGATCCGCGCTTTCGTCATTATCGATGATGACCGCGACGTGGTTGGGCTGAGCGGCGGTGGTCCCGATCTCGGCATTCACCGCGGAGAGCAGATTGACGAAGAAATCCTCATTCCCCTCGAGGATCGTGTCTCCGAACACGTTCACCGCGATCTGAGCCACGGTGGTCCCGGCGGCGAAGGTCGCGGTGCCGAAGGTGTATTCGAAGTCCGCGGCCTCGGTAAGGGTCGCGGCGTCGAGGGCGGAGCCCCGATTCGTGTTCCAGGAAACGCTCACCTCCCGGCCGCTGACGCGGCTGAGTTCGAGCTCGAGAGTCACCGTGGTATTCCCGGCCTGTCCCTCGGGCACGGTCGGGCCTGGCACGGTACGGAACCGGACGAAGGGCGAGGGATCATCGTCGTTGGTCTCCGCGGTCAGCGGGTTGTCGTCGAGGATGGTGCCCAGGGCGGAGGAATCCGCGAAGGCGAAGCCTGAGGCGGGCGTACTTGGGTTGCGCGCCAGCAGGGCGAGCAACCGTTCGTCGTACTCGTCGAGGTTGTCGCCGCGGACGGTGACGTCGAAGGTCTGGGAGGTGACCCCTTCGGTGAAGGTCAGGGTTCCGGTCTCATCCGTGTAATCCACTCCGACGGTGGCGGTATCGAACGCGGGCGAGCCGTCGGGGTTGGTCATCTGCAACAGGCGCCAATCGAACTTGAGGGTCTGCCAACTCGGATTCGAGAGCGTGACGGTGAACACCATCTGCGCCGTGAACGCGCCGTCGAGTTCGTTGGCCGAGCTGTCGGTGATCGTGACGGTGGGTGCCGCGTCGTCGTCGACGATGGTGCCCAGGCCCGTGTCGTCCGAGAAAGTGATGGGATCAGTCTCCAGGTAAGCATCCGAGAGCGTGACCAGCAGGGTTTCGTTCAGCTCGTCTTTCCGATCACCGATGACGGGGACCCGGATCGGCAGCGTCACCACACCGGGATCGAAGACGAGCGTGAATTCCTGCGACTGGTAGTCGACGCCGGGGCTGGCGTTCTGGGTGGCGGCATCCCCGTCCAGTTTCGTCTGGTAGCGCACGGTCACCACACGGCTGGCCGGGGAAGAAAGTGTGACCGTGAACTCGAGGAATTGCAGTCCGTCGTCCCCTTCCACCACGGAGGCGTCGGTGATACCAAGGCTGGGGGTGGCCCCGAGCAACCCGGCATCCAACGTCTCATCCGTCTGACCGGCATCCAGGTGGAAGACGACGGAGTCAGCGATCCCGTCCGCATCGCGATCGGTCACATCGCTGTCGGTATCGGGTTCGCCCACGCCCGCATTGCTGAAGCCCATGCCGGTCGGAGCCTTGACCCGGATGAAGTAATCCCCGGCCGACAGCCCCACGAACCGGTAGGCACCCTGGGAGTCGGTGATCGTGCGGGCGAACGCGGTGGTGCCCCCGCCCTGGTACAGCTCGACGCTGACGCCACCCACCCCGGCCTCGCCGGCATCCTGGACGCCGTCGCCGTCCTGATCGAGCCAGACGCGGTCGCCAATCTCCGCGCCGGCGAACTGGCTGGCCATTCCGGAGTGGGCGTCATCGGCGAGCAGGACGTCGTCGCCATCGCCACCATCCAGGAAATCCGCACCGTCAGGTTCCACCGTCAGGCTGGCGCCGGAAACACGGAAAGCGACGGTGACCACGGTGGTCACGCCGCTGCGGATCAGGTTGCCACCGAAGAGGGCGTCATCGCCGCCTCCACCGAGGAGGGTGTCGTTTCCGGGGCCGCCGGCCAGGGTGTCCTGCCCGTCGCCCGAGACCCCGGTAATCTGGAGCGGGCTGACGATGGTACCCTCATCGCCGACCAGGACATCCTTTCCGAGCCCGCCCTCGAGGAGGTCGTTACCCGCATTGCCAACCAACTCGTCGTCGCCGTCGCCACCGGACAACTCGTCGTCTCCCGTTCCACCGTGGAGCTCGTCATTTCCCTCCCCACCAGACAGCACGTCGACACCGTCATCTCCGTTGAGCGTGTCGCGCCCGTCCTCACCGGACAGGACGTCATTTCCGTCCCCTCCGTTCAGCGTGTCGTTGTCGGCACCTCCCTCGAGGACATCGTCGCCTTCATCCCCGAACAGGCGATCGGCACCTTCGAGACCAATGAGGTGATCGTTCCCGGTACCGCCACGGAAGGTGTCGCCGAAGCCCAGGAAGCCGCTGGTGGCAGCCTCGGAGCTGAGCGTGTCGTTGCCGTCGTCACCCTGGTAGGTGCCCCCGGCGCGGCCGGCCTTGATCGTGTCATCCCCAGAGCCGCCACGGACATCCGCCGGCACCTGGAGTCCGATGAGGTCCACCGTGTCCTGACCGTCGCCGGCACGAGCGATGATCGACTTCACGCCGTGGAAGGTCTGGGTGATGCCGGCGAAGCTAACCTGCACCGACTGCGAGCCGTCGGTCAGCGCGCTCACCGGTCGCACGACGAAGCGTTCGTCCCCGTCCGCGGTGTCCCCGTGCTTTCTGAATGAGGCATAATCACCCATGTGGAGCAGGAGCACGCCCGCCGACTCCTCGCCTTCCGTGGCCTCACCGTCATCACTACCGTCAGCATCGAACGACGCGAGGACGGGTTGCGGGCAATCGAGGCCAAACTCAAGCAGGGTGATCTCGCCGAAGTTCCATTCCTTGTCGATTTTGGCGATGAGCAGATTCACCTCGAGGAAGGCATCCAGGGAGACATAGATGCGGCCGTTGACATCGAAGAGGCACAGCGGGCCGTCCTTGGCATTGGCCACGATTTCGTCGATGCGCACGCGCCCGTCGTCGTCGTTGTCGCGCAGATCGAACAGCACATCCGCGTAGATACCGCCGGTCACGCCGGCGGAGGCGATCAGGATGTCGAGTTCGGCTCCGGCGAAGAGTCCGCCGCTCAGCGTGAGTTCGGTGATCTCGTTGCCGTAATCGTCGACGTCCTTGACGTAGAATCCCTTGAACAGGTCGCCGAGGTTTTTGTCGCTGCTGACGAAGTAGGTCTGCAACCCCAGCGAGTCGTAGCCGAACGTCAGGTTGATGGTCGCGCCGATGCTGCCGCCGAAGATGATGTAGAGCGGAGGGAAGATGGGGATCTGGAAGTCGACCTTGGCCTCAAACTCCAGGAGGGGCATGGCGAACTCGACGAAGCTCACCGGTTGTCCGGTGAACAGCTTGAAGAGTTCCGAGAGCTTGAGGAACGGGAAGGTAAAGCCAATGCGCTCGAGATCCGCCAGGAACCCGGTGGCGTCCGGATCCGTCACCCCGGTGCTGGGATCAATCGGCGCCTCCGACAGCTCGCCATCGGAGTTGAGATGGCCGAGGGCATCGAGCAGGAGGTCGAAGCTCCCGAGATCCACGAGCAATCCGTCGGAAGGAGAAACAGACAGGTTGCCGACCAGATCGAAGATCACGTCGACCGCCTCGATGAACAACCGTGTGCTCGGCGCGATCAGTCCGGCGTTCTCGCCCAGCTTGAGGAGCGTCAGCGGACCTCCGTTCAGGTCCGAGAAGATCGGCAGCTTGGTGTTCAACAGATCGATCAGCGGCTTGGCCGGCTCGATCACCACCTTGATCTGTTCCAGGATCGGCCCGAGGAACTCGGCGATGAAAGAGCCGAGATCGAGCTGCAGATTGTGGAAGCCGAACTCCAGGTCCGCCTCGCCGCCCTCCACGCCCGAACCGGCCCCGGGATCCCAGGTCCAGACGAGATCGAACTCCGCCAGCAACCGCGGGAACCGGGCATCCGAGCCAAAGTTCAGATCCAGCTCCAGATGCACTTGCGCGGTGGCCGTCAACTCCACCACGAAGGCTCGGCCCAGATTGAATCCGCCGCCCACCATCTCGGAGAAGCTCAGCCGCCCGTCGACGTCGAAGAGGTCGACGGCGAAGGCTCCCTCGAAGGAGGTCGATTGGCGCGGGTTCCCCTGCGCATCGAAGCCGTCGTCCTCGTCCGAAACCTTGGCCTGCAGGAACAACAGATTCCCGTCGACGCTCAGGCCCGGGATGGTGACCCGGAAGAACACCGAGAATTCCTGATCATCGGCGGGGGACTCATCGTCGAGACCGTCGGTGTCGAAGAAGAAGCCGTCGGAGGTGGAAAGGCCGAAGAGCAGGTGGAGCGTAAAGCCGATTTCGACCTTCACATTCCCGTTCACGGCGAGACCGAGCCCGGGGATGCCGATATCGAAGGCGATGGGATTGGAGGAGGTGTCGACCAGGGCGCGGACCCGGCTGATCCGGATGTCGAACAGGAGCACCACTTCGCCGTCCAGCTGGAGGCACTCGATGGAGATGTCTTCCGAACGGTTGATGGGGTTGCCGGCGCCATCAACGAGGATGTCGAGACCGGGTTTGCCGAGCACATTCCAGAAGGCCTGCTTGACCAGCTCGATGGGATCCCCCGCGGTGGCCAGTTTGAGGCGGATATCGGCGAGCAATCCCTCGCGAAATTCCTGGATGAAATCGCCAGCGCGAGCGAGGTCGTCCCCGACCAGCGGGAGGTTCCAGTTCAGCACCTCGTTCTGAAGGCCGTCCTGAATCACCCCGAGGAGCATGTCGAGTCCATCGAGCAGGACCGAGGCGTTGGTGACCAGATCACAGACATTGAAATCCCGGAGGAGGCCGACGAGGTCGGGGGTGGCGATCCGGACCGGGCTACCCAGTTTGTCGAACAACGCCGGCAGGCTGGGGATGTCGATCACCAGCTCGTTGTCGGGGTGGCCATCCCCATTGTCATCGCGGTTGCTCCCGACGGGGATGCTTTCGGTGGGGAAGCACAGGGGCAGCACGGCGCTCGCCCCCGCTTCCAGGCTCACTTCGATATCCGTCAGGAACGAGAGACCGTCGCGGAGGTAGAGCCGGCCATCCAGATCGGGGTCGCCGAACGTGATCGAGAACTCAGCATCCTCCCCTGCCCCGGTGGTCTCGGGTGCGCCGTCGCGATCCACGGTGACTGAGCCATCCTTGACGAACACCCCGAGCGGTCCGACGGACGCCTTGAACTCAATGTCCGTGCCGCGGACGGCGGCGTTCAGCGTCAACCCGGTGGTGTTGTAGAGGAACGGCGCCCAGGCGCAGGGATTCGAGACGTCGATGCCAAACTCGAGCAGGAGATCCGCACTGGCGGTGACGTTGAGGTTCGCACTGCCCTCGAGCTGGACGAAGCTGGAGATGCCCCCGAGCAGGGCGCGGGCCGGATCGCCTTCGGGCAGCGTGGCGACGAGGTCATCAAGACTCAGGTCGAGAGGGAGGAAGTTCCCGTAGGCGAGGTTGTAGTGAAGGGAGAACTTGAGGGCCGTGAGCGAAATCTTGCCGCTGCCCGTGCCGGATTCGATCGCCGTGTCCAACTCCGCGGTGAAGGGCTGGGCGGTGGTTCCAGCGAGCCTCTCCACCACCTTGGCGGCGGTGGTATAACCGGCATGGTAGAAGATGCGCAGGGTGCGATTGATGTCGTCGTACTCGACCGCCGCGTCGTCCGAGATGCCCGTGTAGCGACCGTCGTCGATGAATTCCACCTTCACGCCGTCCAGGGCGGGGTCGGGGTTGCGCGCCAGGATACGAATCGCATTGGCGGCACCGGACGGGTTGAAAGCGGTCACGACACGGGCACCGGTGACCCCTCCAGAGGTCAGGGGGGAGGGGGCAAAATCCTCCACGGACAAGGTGATCAGGCGCGGATCGCTGACCTGGAAGAAGGCCTCGAGATCGGACTCGAGCGTGGCGATCGTGTCGGCGTCGGCGGTGGCGAGGCCTTCCACGAGTTCGGCAAAATTCCCTGCCGCATCCAGCAAGTCTCCGATGCTGAGATTGAGCAATGGCAAGGGCTGGCCAAGAAAACCACAGCCCTGGATTTCCTGCAGCTGATCAGCAATCGAGTCGAGCGCCTGCACCACATTCAGGAAGGTGAGACAGCTGAAGTTGCCCAACCCACCCACCGTCGGGAGCGTGATGAACAATCCGCGCGGGTTGCTGGTGGGATGATAGGGCGCGGAGTTGTAGTCCGTGAAATGGAAGTCCGGAACGTGAATCTTGATCGGATCGAGCGCCGGCAGGTCGATCAAGTCAGGCGTGATGGTGATCGTCGGGGCGGTGATCTCGATGCCCCCGGTCAGCAGCGGCTCGACGCCGAGAATGGAACCGAAGTCGGGTGCCGCCAGCTTCAGCTCATCAAGATAGAAACGGGTGACGCCGGTGGGACCCTGGATGTGGATCTGCACCGCCGCGGTACCGACGGCCGCGCCTTCGGCCATGGTGATGGAGAAGATACCGAACCGGAACGAGGCGCCGAGTCCGGTGGCGGAGATCCTGGCGCTTCCCTCCAAGACCATGTCGTCGATGAACAGGCCCTGGACGTCTGAGCGATCCACCTGGCCATTGACGAACCCGAGCTCCGTGAACGCGGTGTTGTCGTCTTGGCCGAGGATCTGGATGGAGTTGATGCGGCCCAACTGCCGATCGAACGTCAGGTCGCCGTTCAGGTCCTCGCCTGGATCGAACACGCCGTCGCCATCGAGATCTTCATCGAGCACCGCGAGGACAATCGCATTCCCTGAGACCTGGGCGATGACCTGGTCCTTGAGGCCGTTGGCCGGGGTGAACTGGGCGTTGATGTCGGCGACCAGTGCCGCGAGCGAGGTGTTCGCCGCGTCGACGGCCACCGTGATGGTATGACGCGTCTCATCGAGCTTGAGGGTGAAGGACGCATCCCGTGTGAGCACTCCGGTGGAAGGAGGCGGGATGAGGGGACTGGTCTGCAGCCGGGGCGTGACCGCGGCGTTCAAGTCGAAGCCGAGAGTGAAATGCGCATGGGCCTCGGCGGACAGCGTGAACGTCCCCGAGGCACTGGCGTCGGCCAGGGGACCGAGACCGAGGTCGGGATCGAAATTGAACGAGACGTTCCGGACGTAAGCGCTGGCGAAATCCAGCTCGAGGCGGATTTCCTTGTCATCGACGTCCCACACCAGATTCACCTCCAACGGCACGCCCTCGTCGGCCAGCGCCTGGGAGAGCAACTCGCCGAACTCCTCTACCCCCGCGAAGTTCGGAGATTCGACACTGAACTGGTTCGCACCAAA
Organism: Verrucomicrobiales bacterium; assembly: GCA_020845805.1. Taxonomy (GTDB): domain Bacteria; phylum Verrucomicrobiota; class Verrucomicrobiia; order Limisphaerales; family CAIMTB01; genus CAIMTB01. The sequence continues at coordinate 10,226 of JADLFD010000225.1, forward strand.
CCCGAC
>JADLFD010000226.1 GCA_020845805.1 Verrucomicrobiales bacterium
CGAGATCAGTGAGCTGGCGACGTCCTTCGACGAGGTACTCCAGCCCGTCCACCGTCGGCCATGCCAGGCAGATGCTGTCCACGGTGATCTCGATGCGCACCACCTCACCCGGCAACGCCTCCGGGGCCGGGGGCACAATGGCACCCACGCCCACGCGGAAGAATCGATATCCCCACGCGACGGGATAACACACCGTCGTGCTCGGATCACCGCCCGGGACGCTCGGAGTCAGGGTCGTCCAGGTGGTGTCCGAAAACAGCTTCTTGCCTTGCACGTAGTAGTTGGTCGTCGCCACCGAGGCAAAGCTCACACAGATGTTGGTGTCAACCAGCGACAGCACCGGCACCGGATCCGGGATCGGAAGCACCGGCGACTCACCCTCGCGCACGTCGAAGAACCGCCACGGACCCGGCGGGGTCAGGCAATACGTCGTGCTCGTGCCCACCGCCACCAGGGTCGGGGAGACCGGGGTCCAGACGGCCGCCAGCGCGTTGGTCTTGGCGAACACCGTGTAGTTCGTGCCCGGGATCGAGACCCAGGTGATGCACGTGTTCGTGTCGGTGATGACGATGTTGGTGATGAGACCGGAGACCGGCGGCGGTTCGACTCCGAACTCGGTGGCGGTGATCTCGTAACTCACGGGCGTCGCGGACGCATTGGTGACCGTCAGGTACCACAGACCCGGACTCAGCGGGATGGGCACGGTGTTGGTCTCGATGCGGATGACCTCATCGGCCACGCCCGGCGTCGCCGAGGTGAAATGCGCGTTCAACGCGTCGGGCAGCGGCGGGCCCTTGCGCACAAAGAGGTCCACATCCCCCGCACCCGCCGTCGTTACGCGGAATTCGGCCGCGGTGGCGTTGGAACTGACCTGGAACTGGTAGTAATCGACGACCGGCCCCACCGCGAGGCTGCCGTTGTACGGGATGCTGTTGGTGAGCGGAATCACCGTGGCGGTCACCTGCGTGGCCTTGACCGTGTAGGTCGCCGGCGTGGCGTTCGGATTGACCACCGTCAGATACCAGTCACCCGGCGTGAGCGGTGTGGGGAAGGAATACGGCGTGAGCTCGATGAACTCCGGCGCCAGCCCCGCGTTGGTGCTGGCATACGCGAAGTCGTTGAAGGTCGGCACCGGCAGTCCCGGACGCAGCAGCATCTGGACATCCGAGGACATGTCATAGACCTCGAACGTGGCCGACAACGCTGCCGGGCTGACGCGGAAGGAGTAGTAGTCCAGCCCCGGCCCGGCCGGCACGGAGTTGGTCCACGGCACGTCGTTGCTCAACGGCGTGATCACGGCCGGGTACTCGGTCACGCGAATGGTGTAGGTGACGTCGGCGAGATCGGCGTTCTCCACCGCCAGGAACCACCACCCCGGCGACAACCAGATCGGGGTGTTGGTGTTGGCCACCGGGATGAACTCCGCGGCCGTCCCCAGTCCCAAGCCGGCGAAATGGAAATCGAAGGGCGTCGGAATGGGCAGGCCCTTCCGGACGTAAAGATTCACGTCGCCCGTCGCGTTGTAAGTCTCGAACTCGGCGAGCACCGAATTGGACGACACCTGGAACGCGTAATACTGGAGGTTCGTCCCCGTCAGGCCCACCGCCGGGTCGACCGGTTTGATGGTGGAGATGAACGGGACGGCGTTGGTCAGATTGACGATCCCCACGCCGAACTCGGTGGCCAGCAGCGAGTATTGCACCGGGAACGACTCGGTGTTCCGTACCGCGACGTACCAGACCCCCGGCGTCAGCGGCATCGGCGGCGAGGTGCGGTCCACGCTCACGAAGTCGATCACCGCCGGATCCGGATCATCGCCCTTGTAATCCCAGAGGCTCGGAGTCGGCAGCGGATAGTCGTCGACGCGTCCATAGCGCACGAACATGTCGACGTTGCCGGTGATGGGGGTGAGTTCGAAGTCGGCCCGAATGGAATTCGAGCTGACGATGAACTGGTAGAAATGCATCCCCGGACCGGGTTCGATGCTGGCGAAGGTGGGCACCCCGTTGGTCAATGCGGTGACCGTGGGCAGCGGCGGATCTTCGCAGTCGAAACGCACGCGGATGCCGAAGGTGTTGTTGGTCAGGTCCGCCGGGTAGTTGCGCACGGCATAGTAAAGTCGCTGGCCGGGTCGCAACGGCGCCGGCGCCGGGAAGTTCGTGGTGATGACAAACCCGGCCAACCCGCCTGCTTCCAGGTTGAGGTACGGACCGTAGTCATCCACGAAGGGATCCAACGAACCAAAGGGGAGTCCGTCATGATCCCCGAAGATGAGCAGGGTCGCGTAATTCCCGGCGATCACCGTCTCCGCGCGCGTCGCGCAGCGTGGGACGTCGATGTAGAAGTACTTGAGGTCCGTCCCGCTGACCGAGTCGAAGTGCGGGATGTTGTTGGTCAGGCGGACGGCGTCGAAATCCGGGGGCGCATACAGGAACTCCATTCGCCAATTGACCTCGCCCTGGTTGATCGATCCCGCAGGGCCGGCGCGGGTGTCCTCGATGCTCAGGGTCCAGTCTCCCAGGACGTCCTCGCCGCGCAACGGTTTGAAAGGCTCCTCGGGATGGTAGTAGGCATTGTAGGCGGGATCCTCCTCCTCCAGAAGGACGTCGTCGATCGCCAGGGGCGCGCGACCGGTGGAGGAAGGCGGACTGCGGAATTCAATGCGCACCCGGTCGTCGCTGGCCCGGAAGAGATACGAGTCGCGGTACCAACCGGAACCCAAGGTGTCCCCGCGCAACTCGGTGCCGAGGACACCGTTCACATACACAAAAATCCCCTGCTGCGCGGCGCTCAAGGTGCGGCCGACGTAGAAGCGCAGACGATAGTACTGGCCGCGCGAGAGCAGCGCGTTGGTGGCAAAGCTCGAGGAGGTCTGGGAGCTCAGCAGCGCGTACTGCAACCCCTCCACCGTGTTGGTGCTTCCCACCCCGGCACGGATGATCGACACACTTCCCTGGGTCACCTGCCACCCCGGCAGAATGGCCTGACCGATGCCGTAGACCCCCGCCGTGGCTTCCTCAAACCCATTCTGGAAGACGATGCGGTTGGACGCCGTGGAGACCACCGCACTGTTGGTGAAGGGGGCGAGCCCGAACTTGATCGGCGTGGAGGTGAGATTCGTCTCGTCGGTGAACGTGGTGTAGATCTTGCGCAGGCTCGTGGTCGCGCCATACGCGACCCCGTTGGAACCACCGCGGTTCTCGGCCACGAGCAAGCGGGTGCCCTGCGGGCTGGTGATGTGGAAACGCAGATCAGAGACGCGCGGGTGATCCACCCGCAGCCCCAAACGCATCTCCAGCAACTCCGCCACATCCGGAACCCGGATCGTCGACTCACGACGTGCATCGTCAACCACCACCGTGGGGAGATCGGAGGCAAACGAACGGTCGAAGGACGCCACGAAGTCGCCTTCCACGAGATGCGTGTAGGAGACCGTGACCTCCGCTCCTGAGATGTTGAAAAGGGTGTAGTAGTACCGGCCCGGTCGCAGCGGATTGATGTCCCGCAACCCGAGGGACAACGTGCCTCCCGGAGCTTGGATCCAGGCCCCCTTCTGGAACGAGGACAGCGTCGGCGCCTGACCGTACTGGATGGCCACGAACAACTCCGAACTGGGAGTCATGTTGGTGAGGTAGATGGTCAGGTTGGTGGCCCCCACCGGCACCTGAACCGGGACCGGACCCTCGGATCCCCCTGGGGGAATCGTCACGGTGGTATAATCACCCTCGCCAGCCGTGGGCGAGATCAGCAGCGAGAACAAACGGTTGGTCGCGGTCTGTGTGATGGCGTTGTCGGTCACGCTCAACAGCCAGAGGCCCAAGGCCTCCATCCCCACGAAATCATTCAGGCTCCCTGGACCGTCCGTCGGTCGCGAAAGCAGGCCGCCGCCGCCCCCGGACTGGCCGGAGCGCGAATCATCGAACACCACCTCGTACCGGCCCCCCAGCCCGTTCGGATCCAGCGGATGGTTGTTCAACACCACGAAGGCGTCCTCGTGGCTCAGATTGCTCTGGATGTCGCCCGTGCTCTCGAAGGTCACCACATTGGTGACGAGCACCTGTCGCACCTCAAATTGCTTGGTGACGATACCGAAAATATATCCCGCGGAAGGACGGTCCGAAGACCCGTCCGGGATGGGCATGATGAAGGGACGCCCGCGCACGATGCGGTTGCCGTTCTCGTCATCCTCATCGAAGGGCACGTCGCTGGAGGTCACCGCCAGCAGAAATTCCCCGGCCATCTGGTCCTCGCACTTGACCGCCACATAGTAAACGCTGCCCAACACTGCGTTGGTCAGGGCGACCACCTCGGTGCCCCCACGGCCGACCGACTTGGTCGCGGCGCTGATGGCGGCGGGGGTGAGATTGGTCAGCGCCGGGTCGGTCGACACGAACAGATCAATGTCGGGTCCATAGACGCGCGGGAGGCTCAGGTTGGCCGCGCCGAAGGTGACGGCCGAGAGGTAGGCGCCATTGGTCAGTCCCAACGCCCGTGACTCCTCGGTCGTCACGTTGGTGAAGGCAAACAGCCGCCACTGGTTGGTCAGGCCGAGGGCGGTTCCGAATCGTTCCGGCTGAGCGCCAGCGCGCTTGATTTCGGTGGGGATCCCGTTGGTCAGAGTGACGGGCGGGATGCTGCTCAACACCACGGCGGCATTGGTGCTCTCCGTCACGCGGACCGTGTTGGTGAGGGCGTTGTTCTCCAGGGAAACCACCAACGCGAAATCCTGAGCGATGCCGTCCCGGTGGGTGGACACCGCGTTCACGTTCACGTGCGAACCGCGGACGGTCACCAGGTAGTTGGTTCCCAGCGGCGGGCGGAGCAGGATGTTCTCGACGTTGTTCAGCAGGTCGGTGACCACGGCGTCCTCGGTGGCGCGTGGTGTGTTGAAATCACTGCGGAAGGGAATGTCGTTGCCACCATAGTAGTTGGTGGTGACCTCATCGCGGACGAAAAGGTCCAGATCATTGACCAGCTTGATGCCGGCCCCGGGGTTTCCGGGAGGATCGGTCCACACCAGCGTCACGCGCAGGATCTGGTCGGTCGCCTCGGGCGCGACCGCGATCCGCCAGGACCGGGACTCTCCGGTGATCACCGCGTTGGTTCCGGTCGCGTCGAAGTACTGCACCGCATGCACGGCGCCCGTAGGCGAGGCCATGGAGATCTCGGTGGCGGGCAGCGCGTTGGTCAGGTTGGCCAATCCCCAGCCCTGGAAATTGATCACGTCGGCGACGTTGAGATTGTAGGGCGGTCCGACGGAGCGCGCGCCGTTGATGAGCAGCGCCTTCAGCAGCGCCGGGCTGGTGCGGCGGCCTTCGCGCTGGAAATAGTCCTGGAACAGCGCCAGCAATCCGGTCACCGCCGGCGCCGCCATGCTCGTGCCGGATTCGTAGCGGTAGTAGGGACCGAGTCCGTCGTTCAACTGCTTGAGCACGGTCAGGTAGTTCTGCGGTGGCACGTCGCAACAGGGATCCTCCCAATCCTTGGAACGGCCGGAGGCGATGAACGATCCCGGCGCCACCACGTCCGGCTTGAAACGACCGGTCAATCCCTCGACGGAGGGATCGACATTGCCGCGACTGGAGAACTCGGTGACCTGGAAATCCGTGTCGGTGCTCCCCAGGAAGACCGCGTTGGTCTCAAACACATCGATACCGGGCGCGATGCGGTACATCACCTCGTTGGTGATGTTGCGCGGCGAATCCAGGGCGCCGACGGTGATCACATTCTTGGCCGTGCCCGGGGAACGCAGGGAACTGAACACGCCGCCCAGGCCGTCGTCGTTGCCAAAGCCTTCGTTGCCGGCGGCGAACACGTACAGGATGGGCTGATCGCCACTGGTGCCCGGGAGGGCGTCGCGCACGGCCTCGTCGAAGCTCGCCGAAGAGGCGTCGTATTCGGTCGAGCGCGTGTAACCCCAGCTGTTGTTCGAGATCGGCAGATTCGTGCGCGAGAGCACGAGATAGTTCGTCGTGGCCGTGGTCTCGTGCATGTAGGCGTCCGAGAGGAACGGTCCGGTGTTGAGGTCGAGCGGGATGCCAAACAGCCGCGCCTCAGGAGCCATGCCCCGGAAATCCGCGCCCGGCAGAGAGGAGCCCGGGGCCTTGGTGACCGTGGAGGACATGAGTCCGCTGCCGGCAATGGTCACCGAGACGTGGGTGCCGTGCCCGTCCAGATCGATGAGCGTGGTGGGGGCGTCCGCCGTGACACGTCCGGCAAGGTCGGGATGGGTCGCGTCGATGCCCGTGTCGTTGACGTTCACCAGCACGTTGGTGCCGGTGAGGCCAAGGTGGTTGGTGAACGAGCCGGGCGAATTGGTGCCGCCCGAAACCCCCAGCCGCGCACGCGTGAGGTCGTTCAACAGCTGACGACGCCGATGGATTTCGACGCCTTGAACACCCGGCACCTTGGCGACGAGGGCAAGCGAGTTGGCCGGCGGCTCGATGACCACCGTCGGACCGAAGGGAGTGCGGAATTCGTTCACCACCGCGCCCCCGAGCTCGGCGAGACGCGCCACGGCCGCGTCGCGCAACTCGGCAAACAAGGTCACGTTCAGGCGTGTTCCGGCGTCGAGGGGCTGCTGCTCCACAGCGCGGCTCAGGAGCGCGGGTTCGAGCTTGAAGTAGGGTTCGTAGGCAAGCACCGCGTTCACGCCGGTGACCGATCGCAAGTTCGCAGCCTGTTCGGCGGTGGCACGCACCAGGAACGCATTGCGCGGCAGGTAGGAGACCACCGTGGCTCCACGCGACTCGATGCCCGCGCGCACCTCCGGGGAGAGGCCGCCGGAAGCCTGGACGATGAATCCACCCGGTTCCACGTCCGCCCGCAGATGCTCCGGGATCGGCAGCAGCGTGCCCACCGCAGTGTCGATCAGCGCATTCCGAAGGATCAGCGCCCGGTCGTCGCGCGACAGTTCGGTGAGCGGACGATCCGTGTTCCGCAGCCGCCATCGGTCGGCTTGCCTCGACGCCGCCACCGGGGCGTTCGTCGCCAGGCCGAGCGACTTGCGGATGGCCGCGGGGATGGCCGGCGCCGCCGCGGGTTCAGACAGGAGGGCGGTCGGACTCGAGGCGGACGGTGCGGGGGCGGGCGCGGCGGGAGCCACGGTCGCGGGTGTCGTCACGGTGCCGGGGTTGGCGTCCCCGGTGCGGTTCGCGGACCGCTGCTCACCGAGACGCCAGAAGATCATGGCTCCCACCAGGGAGAGCATGCTGATCAACAGCCAGGTTCGGGATCGCAGGCGCATAACAGCTAGGGGTAAAGGTTCGACGTTGCTTCTCGTCCCATGCCAGGCCCCACCTTCGCACCGCCTCGGGCACCTGGCGAATCGCCGTCCCGTGGCCGGGGCTCGGGCCCCGCATCACTACTCAGGCGGCGGCACTTCGTTATAGGTTTCCTTGACCGGCATGTACCGGGTCCGCGGCCGGCGCGTCACCGGGTCCGTATCCACCACCGCCTCCAGGCGCATCAGCGTCTTGGTCACGTACTCGCCCGTGATGGTGTAGTTCGTCGGCATCTGGAAGAAGGGTCCGAAATCAGTGACCACCGAGCCCGGAGCCGGCCGCAGGGACTGACCAAAGGCATACACCACAAATCGCGGTTCGTCGGTTCTCAGGACTCCCAGGATCATCTGGGGAATACGCTCGAGCACAGGATCCGACGGCATGCCGTTCTGTGAGGCCGTCACACGAAGATAGGGCGATTCCAGGGTCAGACTCGGAGCCGCGAGCACTTCGCCCAAGTAATTGTACCGCCCGCCCGCCCGCCCGACGCGTGCGGCGTTGATGCCTTCCACGATCAACCGCAAATCCTCGGTGTTGGGTTCGATCAGCATCGCCCCGAAATTGGTGCCGCCCGTCGCGCTGTTGGTGAGTACGGGCACGCCGCTCAGCGCCGCAGACCAGGCCGCCAGGCCGGTTTGATTGACCGAAAGCTGGCCACGCGCGGCGTTGTCGTTCATCGCCGTGGTAAACAGATCCACGACGCGCCAGTCCATCGTCGGATGCGTGGTCTGCGGGATGTCGCTGCCCGGCCAACGCCAGGCCGGGTGTCCGGTCCAGAGGGTCCAGGTCATCAACGGGGTTTCCGCCGATTTCAGGTACACCGTCTGCCACGGCGTCCCGCGGTGGACACGTCCCAGCCAGCCCACCGCCGGCATCTGGTTGGTGGGGAAATTCCAGTCATCCGAGTTGCGGATCTGCGGGTCCTTCAACGAGACATCGAAGTCGCCCACCTGCATGGCGCCGGGGTTGATCTGCGCGCTGTTGTTGCGCTGCCAGGGGCGATACCGGTCGTTGACCTTGCGCAGATTGCTGCGATCCCGAGTCACCGGGTACAAAGGCGGCAGCAACTGCACGTCGTTGGTGCGCTGGGGATCGGTGATGTCCCAGGACAGGCTGTTCACGAGCGGATCGTTCACCTGCCACGAACCCTGGAGGACAATCTTCATGCCCGGCGAAAACGGGGTCTGCATCCGCAGCAGCGGCGATCGCGGATCCCCATTCACGAAGCGCTGAAAGGCTTCGATGGCCTTTTCCTTCTCCTGCCCTTGCATGGGCTCCGACGAGGCACTGTTCCACTCGGTGAGATTTGGGGTGCCCAGGGACACGCCGATTTGCCGAGCCACACCCTCGGTGATCTGGCCGAGATTCAGCCCGTAGGAGGAAGCGCTGGAGGCGTTGGTCAACCAGAACGAGCCGACGGTGGGCACCGTGGAGGCCGGGTTCCCCAACCCGCCCGCCCCGCTGCCGAAGGCGCCGCGGCGGGTCAACTCCTCCATGATATCGATGTGCTGGTTGAGGTTGTCGTAGTCGACATACTCCACGAGGCGCGAGTTCCCCGACCCGCCGCGGACTCCAACGTCGATGATGGCCGCCTGCAATCGGTTGGTGATCGCCAGGCGCAGCACGGGGGCAGCGGCCCCTACCGACGGTTCGAACAGCGCCGCAAACTGATTGGTGCGCAGGGTTGCCAACTGCCCGTCCCGCACGCGGTAAGCCGACATGGGCAGGAAGAGGACGTTGGTCTCCACCGGGATCTGGAACTGCTGCCCCAACCACTGCCCCGCGGCGATGTTGGTGGTGTAATTCACCACGCCCTGCAACCGGCGGATGGCGCGGGTCTCGTTGGACAACACGAGGGTGTATTCCAGCCGCGCACGAATCTGGAGCTCACGAGGATAGGGCTGGCGATAGCTGTTCCACATCTCGATGCCGAACACGTTCGAGATGCCCACGGTGTGAAGTTGATTGAGGCGGACCGGCTTGCTGGAGGGCGAGGCGCGCACGAGCTCGAGCTTACGACCCAGCACCACGGTCGTGCGTGCTTCGAACTCATTGAAATTGGGGAGGCCCTTTTTGGCACCGATGATCACCGGAACGCCCGCCACACGATCGAGCGGCAGCAGTCCAGGCCGGTTCTCACCTTCGTCGAGGTCGATGTGGCGCGTGTTCCACAGCCGGGTCTCCCAATTGCTCGTCAACTCCTCGTAGCCCGTGATGCGCAGGCCGCCGGTGATCGACGGGTCGGGGCCGAACACGGGACGGAACACGCTGGGGAGATACGGGTAATCAGAGACCGCTCCGTTATTGGTGGTCGCGTCGTAGATGTTGGCCGCCAGCTGCAACGCACGATGCACACTGGGCAGCACCGTGTAGTAATTCGTGGGCCAGACCTGGATGTTGGTCACCGACAGCACCGGCACCCCGTTGCCGGGCGCGGGGTGCGTGGACTTCATGATCACATCCGCGGCGTTGGTGAAAAACGCCGTCGGCGACCACAGGACGAAATTGGTCACATGGTATCCAAAATCGTAGCCGTACGTAGGATTGAATCCGTTAGTCGCATCGCTGGGATGGGGCAAAACCTCAAAGCGATTGTCCCAGTTGAGATGCAGCTTCCCGCGATTGGCCGGGATCGAATCGGTGCCGAGCTGGCCCAGCAACCGGTAGAAGGTATGCCGGTCGTAAGTGCTCCGACGCAGCGAGGCCTGGATCAGTCGGTTAGTGAACTGGTCGATGGTCGGCGCCGGATCCGGGAGGCTGAACAGATCCTGCGGATCGAAATACTGGCTGGGCTGATCGGAACCCGGCCAAGGCCGGTTCACCACGTCGTTTTCCAGGATATCGAAGGACACCCCCACCGGGTTGTACGGACGATCGACCCCGGACTGGACCGGGCCGTCGGAGTAGCCGTCGATGCGATCCGCGAGGAACGCGCTGCCAGCGAGCGGACCGAGTGTTTCGCGCACATCATCGAGAATGGTGTGGGACGGGTTGCCGTCCGCCACGCTCAGGCGGTAGCGCTGGCGTAACAGGGTGTTTGCGTTCTCGAACGCGATGCCGCTGCTCGGCGTGAGCGGATTGGTGCGATAGAGGTAAATGCCGCCCCAGGCGTTGGTGTTCAGATCACGCAGGAACGCCGCGAGGTTCAACTCCCAGCCGCCCACGCCCTGGTTCCGCATGAAACCGTCCACATCATGCCCGGTGGCTTTGGTGTGATTGTGGATGAAATTCAGATCCAGCGTCTTGCCCACGGGCAGGATGAGGTAGGCGATGCGCCCGACGAACAGGTTGGAACCGGAATGGGGATACTCCGGCCGACGCAACACGCCGATCCATTCGGGGTCGCCGACGTGGAAGTTAGTCACCCCGAGGGAGCCGGAATCGCCAAGTTCGATCTGGACGCCGTTGGTCTCAACCAGCCCATTGCGGTTGAAGTCGATGTGGTAACGGAAGTCCTGCTCCCCGCTGGCGGTGTTAGTCTCGATGAACACCGGGACCCGCGCGTCGATCATCAGGTTCCGGTAGAGCTGAAGCAGGTCGTCGCCCGTCACCGGCTGTCCGTTGGCGTAGCGGAAATTGACGTTGGCGATGTCGTCGACACCGGACTGGAACCCTCCCGGGTTGAAATAATTGGTCGAGACCAGCAGGTCGTAGGCGAGGATGTTGCTGCTGGCGCGCACCCGCGAGATCACTTCGGCCTCGGCTCGCTGCAAAGCGGCCTCCGCCATCGCCCGCGCATCCAAGCGGTCGGAACTGGTGGTCACCGACGCACGCTCTCGGCGGCTGACGGCCAGGAAGGCCACGGCCATCAGCGTCACCACGGACAGCATGATGAGCGTCGTGATGAGGGCGATACCCTGCTGTTGCTGGCGACGGATCATCGGAACGGAGGCGCGTTGCGCAACGGGATGCGTTGGCGAAACAGGTGGATCTTCCCGGCGTTGCGCGCCAGGAACCGGCCGCCCTCGGCGGGCTGGGCCTCCGCAATGGAGGTGTATTGCTTGAGCAACTGGGGCTCGATGATGCCCATCTCGATCTCCAGCATCGCCGGGGCTTGAGGGAACGAGAGGTCCGAAAACAGATACTGCACCGACTCGCCCGGCACGGGCTCGACCACCGTCGCGAAGGCTGCATCCGCCGCGGCCGCGGCCGACAAGGTGGACTTGTAACGGTCGAAATCGCGCTCTACTCCCAACAGATTCGTGCCGTACAGCGGGATGCCGTCCGCACGATACGCGATCACGCGCAGATGCACGATGCCGTCCACCACCGGCGCCGACCGGCCGAACCGGGCGTCACGATCTTTGAAGGCCGTCAGCGCCCCATTCAGCTGCGCTTCATCATTCCGCATAGAAGCCATGGCCCGCACCTGGACAGGGCTGACATTCGTGGCGTATCGGTACAACCGGCCGACCGCAAAGCGTTCCGTCGAATTGGTCACGAGGGGACCGACCCAGTAGCCAATCGCCGCCCACTGCTCGCCCACCTTCACGTGAAATAGGAAGTTCTGCAGGACGGTGGTGAGCAATTCCCCGCCGGCCAGGCGGTCGAGCCGGGCGGGCACCGACTGCGGGTTCCGCGCCACGAACAGATTGGTGTACCCCGGGACCGGCAGATGCCCGGCCCCTTCCACCTCGCGACCGATCAGATCGGCCGAGGCGCGGATGCCCTCAAGGACGTCGACCTGGGACATGGTGCTGCGCAACGCGCGCTGGGTCTGGTCGAACACCGTGTACAGCGCAATCACGAGCACGGTCATGATCGCGATGGAGAGCATCAGCTCCAACACCGTGAACGCGCGGGCCAGGCGCGACCGGCGCGCCGGGATCCGGCTTTCAGGAGGGTGATGGGGACAGCGCATCGAAGGAGGGAGGTCAGTAGACGGACGGCTGCAGGTAGTAAACCAGGCGTTCGTCCCCGGCGATGTTGGTCGGGTAGTACAATTGCGACCCGGCGACCAGGGCACGGAACGTGCGTCGCTTCGAACCCACGCGCGCATTCTGCGGTGCGTTCACGCTGTCGCGGAACAGCGGCCAACGCATGGTCAGCCGCACTTCATGGAGATTGGCCTGCAGATTCGAAATCCGATCGCGCTCGAGCTTGGGGAGCAGATTGGTCAGTGCGGGCGGGTACGCGAGGAAAGGCCTGATCTCCGCCACCATCTGGTAGCGGAAGGAAACGTCGCGCGCGTCGGGGTCCTGCTCGATGGCGGAACCGTTGATCGCCCGCACCCAGGCCACGACGTTGCTCACGCCACGGCGATTCTGGCCCACGGGAGTGCTGAGAAGCCCCACGAGCCGCTGTCCGTCGATCTTGTTCTGGCTGTCGTTGGCGATCGACTCGCGCGAGCCGTCCCGAAAATTCACCATCACGTTGTAGACGGCGTTGCTCAGCAGGCCGAGCCGGTCGTTGCCCGTGCGAATGGCCTCCAGGAGATATGCCCCGTCCTGGTTGATGATGGTCTCCTCGCGGTTGTCCTTCTGCACCTGCAAGCCCGTGGGCAGCACGCCCAGAATGGCCACCAGGGCAAACGCCACCACCGCGATGCTCAGCGCGATCTCCACCATGGTGAAGCCGCGTTCCCTCACCCCCAGGCGGAGAGCGTTCTCACGTCCGACCGCTCGAACCGGGGTCGGCGCACGACGGGAAAGAATCTTCATTGCGGCCCCTCCTGGACGCGCGAAGGCCCGGTATCCGAAGTCACCAGATCCCCCCGGATCGAGGCGCGCCCCGTCAGCCAGTTCACCTGCACGTACCGCCGGTTGCCGCGCGGGACCTCGACGACGTCCGCGGGCTCGTCGTAGCTGCCGTCGGCTTCGCGGGGATGAATGATCGAGCCCTTGACCAGCGGCAGGAAGACATCTTCCCCGCCCACCTGGTAGCCGCGCGGATCAAGACGCACCACCTGTCCCTGCGCGTTGAAGGCGATGTAGTTCATCGCCAGATCCGGGTACAAACGATTGGTGACCGTGATCGGAAACGTATTGGTCGCCAGCGAAAACTCGTAACGGTTGGTGGTGCCGGTGGTGATGAACTTGGTGACCGGGATGAAGGTCTTGTCGGGAAGCAAACGCCAGGGCGTGAGCTGACGCGGGCTCTGCTTTCCGGGCTGCTCCCCCACGCTCCGACGCGTGAACAGGGTGTAGCCGCCCATCCGGTAAGGGGCGAGGTGATCCACCACCGTCTCCACGTCCGGACGCACAAATACGACGTAGACCGTGGTGCGGTCGTTGATGGCCCTCAACCGCGCGTAGGCCAGATCGTCGAGCAGCTGGCGCGAGGCATCATCGATGGAGTTGGACTCCCCCAATCCGCGCAACGCGGGCAAGCCGATGGCCGCCAGGATGCCGATGATCGCGATCACCACGAGCAATTCCACGAGCGTGAAGGCGCGCCGCGCCGATCGCGACCAGCGGCCCGCCCCGCCGCGCGGAATCCGCACGGCTTGGTCATACCCGGATGGAATTGGCCCTCGCATTGTTGACGCTTGGTAAGGAGTGGAAACCACGCCCCTCCAACCCGCCTACTTACTGCCCCAGGAAAGCACGTTGTCCTTGTTGGCGCCGGTGTTGGCCTTCGCGCCGGAATCGACGCGGCGGTCCGGACCGAACGACCAGACGGTGACGGGCGCGCGGATCTCCCAGATGTTCGCGTTGTTGGCCGATTGCGCGAGGCCGTTGAATCCGCGGGTCCCGTTGTCCTGCGACACGGCCGAGTTCCGATAGAAGGCATCGCGGCACAAATTGTCGTAGTTCAGGTCGACGGTGATGATGTACGGCATCCCCCACGGATCGCGGTAGAGGAGGTCGGTGCCCATGCCGGGACCCGGCACTTGGGAGTTCAGCTTCACGCTGAGGAAGGCGTTCTTCTGCGGATTCTGCGTGTGGTTCTGGTTCACCGTCGGCTCGCCGGTGTCGGGGCGTTTCTCGACGTCCATCAGAATGGCCATGAGCTCCGAATTCCACGCCTGGTAGGCGGGACCAGAGTTCTGGATGACCGGCATGCCCGGCGCGCCCTTGGGGGCGCTTGTGTTGGGCTGCTGCGTGGCCGCTGGTCCGCTGTGGACCGTGCCATAGGTGAAGTCGGGAGAACTGTCGTTCACGCCATTCTCACGCAGGGCCTTGCTGGCTGGGAACCGGCCATAGGTCGCCTGATAACTCTGCACCGCGCCGACAATGGCGCTCATCTGGGTCTTGGCCGTCGCCACCTGGGCGCTGACCTTCGCCCGGGAAATGGCGGGCAGGATCATGCTGGCCAGAACCCCGATGATTGCGATCACCACCAGCAGTTCGATCAGCGTGAAGCCCCGGGATCGGGGCAGGGAGTGGACGGTCGCTTTCATGGTGTTACCGGCGATGGCGTAAAGAGCGCACAGGTTGCGAAAACCGCTCCTGAATTGCCACAGGGATTCTTGGTGAAATTCGGCGCGCCAGGCGGCGCGTCGGCCCGGCGGAAACCGCGGCCGGCGCCGTGCGCACGTCGCCCGTCGCATCCGGCTCCCGCGTGACTGGGACCGTCCAACTGCGGTCATGCCATTGAACCGGCACCCGCAGCACATCTTGGGTCTGGCGGTTGATTGCAGTCATAGAAACTACCAATTCTTGAAGATTCGCTTCTCCGAGCCGACGTACACCTCCGCCCACAGATCAAAGCCGCTGGCGTTGTTGGTGGGTGAAGTCGAAACATAACGCCACGGGTTGGACCGGTTCCCCGCGAGGGGCGCAGCCTCCGGAGCACTGGCGGGCCAGTCAAAGGCGGTCACCAGCAAATCCACGGGCACCCCGTCGATGGTGGTGCGCTTGACCTGGGATGCCTTGGGGTCGAAGTACGACCGCGCCGGCTCGGAGGTGTCCACGGACGCGTTCAAAAACCCCTTCCGTCCAAATACCCGCTCCACCTGCTCGGGCGTCAGCCCCTGGGACGACCCGCGCACGCGGAACTCCCCATTCGCCACGTCGAGCCCGCGCAACTCGTAGAAGAGCTGGTTCACGGCAGGATTCACCTTCACCGACGATCCGGCTGGCAGCTTGTGGTCGGGCGGGTAGGCATTGCGGTCGGCCTTGTAGTTCTCGATGGCCGTCTGCAACTGCTGAAGATCCGCCTTCATGCGCGAATTGGTCTTGGCGGAACGCGCGGCGGACGTCAGCCCCACCGTCAGCCCCGCCAACACAGCGATGATCGCCATCACCGTGAGGAGCTCGATCAACGTGAACCCGGCGGCGCGCGAGGGGGAATGGGAGGAAGTGCGGATCATGGGAAAGCGGGAATAAAAGATTAAGAGGAGCGCCCGCGCAATTCCTCCTCCATGCGCTCGCTGAGCCATTGCTTCATCATGCTCTGGTAGTTGAGGTACCGGGACCGCGCGAGGCGCTTCATGCGCGCCAGCATGCGAGGATCCATGCGCAAGGTGATGGTCACCGACTCGGAGGCTTCCGCCCCGGAAGCGACCGCGGATTCCATGAGGCGCAGGTCGATGCGGTTCCCCTCCCAAAAGGCCGCCTCGGCCTCCTCGCGGTCGAACAGCGGCACCTCATCCCAGGACGTGATCGGGTTCATGCGCACCTCCCAGGACCAGAAGCCCTCCAGGACCAGACTGAGGGAGAGACCCAGGAAGGGGCGGCAACCCCCATGCCCGTCCACGCCAGGCGCCAGACCGAACCCCGCCTCAGGACTGCAACGCCTGGCTGACCTTGCGCTCGTAGAAGAACGATTCCTCGGGCTCGAACAACCGGGCGAGAATGACCCGGACCGACTTTCCGTTGGTGCGATACACGGTGAACACCCCCTTGCCCCCCACCGTGCGCCCGAGATGAAAAAAACGCGCCTGCGCCGTAAACCGCTCCGAGTCCGGCAACAGCTTGATCGCAAAGGGATCCTCGAACGAGTCCTCCACCTCCGCCGGCACCAAGCCGTCCGGAAACTGAAACGGTGGATGGGACCAGTCGAATTCCATCAGACCCCCACGTTGTATGGCAAACGCCCATGCAATGTAACTACTTTGTATTTACATCGAGGATGCATGGTTCGTCAAGTCCGGCCTCACAGGCGTAAGCCAAGCTGCCAAAATCGTTTCAATTCATTACCCACCAACATGTTACACCGAAAACACTTCACCAAACCAGGGGCCCACGACCCAGAATAATCCCCCTTCCTCGGGCTGACACCTCATTCGTTATCGCTAACGCCAACCCTCCCCTGCCCTGTCTCTGTCTCTTTCTCTGCCTTCTCCCGGAGTCCTGAGGGCCTCCCGAAAAACAGCCCCGGCCCACCCAGAGGGCGAGCCGGGGCCGAAAAGGACACATCCTGGTCCAGGCGCCGGCCTAGTCACCACTGCCGCCGCCGTCCTTGCTCACGTCACCGACGCCTTCGATCAGCTTGATGAGCGGCAGGAAGAGCGCGATGACGATGGAGCCAACGACCACCGCCAGAAAGACGATCATGATCGGCTCCAGGAGCGAGGTCATGGCCGAGACCGCGTTGTCCACCTCGTCGTCGTAGGTGTCCGCGATCTTCATCAACATTTCCGGGAGCGCGCCGGTTTGTTCACCGACGTCCACCATGGAGATCACCATGGGGGGGAACACGTTGGCTGCCTCCAGGGGGGCGGTGATGGTTTCGCCCTCCTTCACGCTCTCGTGAATCTTGGTCACTGCGTTGCCGACCACCACGTTGCCGGAGGTCTCCTTCACGATGGTGAGCGCCTGAAGGATCGGGACGCCCGAGTGAACCAGGGTGCCGAGAGTACGGCTGAAGCGCGCGATGGCGACCTTGGTGAACACCGGCCCGAGCACCGGCATCTTGAGTTTGACCTTGTCGATGACGCGCCGGCCCAGCTTGGTTTTGGCGAAGATCTTGAACCCGATGACGAACACCACAGCACCGATGATCACCGGACCGGGCAGCGGGAATCCGCCCGCCCAATCCGGGAACATGATGGTGTAGTTCTTCATCGCCTCCGAGATCTTGAGGACGAACTCGGTGAACCCCGGCAGGGCGGCGCCGTCCATCATGTCGCCGAAGATGGTCTTGAACTTCGGCACGACGAAGATCATGAGCACCGCGAGAATGATCACCGCCACGGTCATGACCGCGACGGGGTAGAACATGGCGGCGATGACCTTGCCCTTGATCTTCTGGGCCTTCTCCATGAACTCGGCCAGACGATTGAGCACCACTTCGAGCACGCCGCCGAGCTCACCGGCCTTCACCATGGAGACGAACAGCCGATTGAAAATCTTGGGATGCTGCGCGAGCGCCTCGGAGAACGTGCTGCCTCCCTCGATGGCCATTGAGAGGTCGCCCAGGGTCTTCTTCAGCACCGGGTTCTTTTCCTGCTTCTGCAGCACGCGCAGGCCGCGCAGGAGGGGGAGACCGGCATCCACCAGCGTAGCCAACTGCCGCGTGAACGTGGTGAGTTGCTTGGTCTTGACCCCGCCGAAGCCGGGAATCCGGATGTTGATCTCGCGTTTGGCACCGCCCTTGGCGGGCGCCTTGGCGACTTTCTTGCCGGGGGCAGCGTCTTTCTTGGGCTTCTCGGCTTCCACCACCTTGGTGGGGAAGTAGCCCATCTCTTTGAGGCGGCTGATCGCCTCGTTCTGGCTGGCTACCTCGAGCGTCCCCTTGGTCTCTTTGCCACGGGAATCCATGGCAACGTAATTGAACTTGGGCATGGTGGACCTCCGTTCAGGTGTACTTCAGAACCTCTTCAATGGTGGTGGAGCCGTCGAAAATACCGCGCAGGCCGTCCTCCCGCAAGCTGACCATCCCGATCTCCATGGCTTTCTGTCTGACCACAACTGTGGGCGCGCGTTCGATAATCAGCTGGCGGATGGTGTCGTTGACCATCAGCAACTCGAAAATGCCGCGGCGCCCCTTGTAGCCGGTGTCGTTGCAGGTGCCGCAGCCGCGGCCGTAATAGAACACCTTGTCGCCCACGTCATGCGGCGAAAGGTTGAGCAGGGAAAGCTGGGTTTCGGTGGGTTCGAAGGAGGTGCGGCACCCTTTGCAAATCGTGCGGACGAGGCGCTGGGCAAGCACGCACTGCAAGGTGGACGCCACCAAGAACGGTTCGACCCCCATGTCGATCAGACGGGTCACGGCGCCGGGGGCGTCGTTGGTGTGCAGGGTGGTGAGCACCAAGTGACCGGTGAGCGACGCCTGGATCGCGATCTGCGAGGTCTCCAGATCGCGCATTTCCCCGACCATGATGATGTCGGGGTCCTGACGGAGGAACGACCTCAGCGCCTTGCCGAAGGTCATGCCGACGGCCTCGTTGATGGCCACCTGCATGATGCCCTCGATGTCGTACTCGACCGGGTCCTCGGCGGTCAGCAGCTTGGAATCGAGGGTGTTGACGCGGCGCAGGCAGGAATAGAGCGTGGTCGTCTTCCCGGAGCCGGTGGGGCCGGTGACGATGACGATGCCGTTGGGCTGCTGCACGGCCTCGCTGATGTAGTCGTAGATGTATTTCGGCAGGCCGAGGGCCTCGATTTCCAGCTTGGTGGCCTCGCGATCGAGCACGCGGAGCACCACCGATTCGCCGAACTGCGTGGGGAGAGTGGAGATACGGAGGTCGACCTGGCGTCCGGCCAGGGTGAGCGAGATGCGTCCGTCCTGAGGAAGCCGGCGCTCGGAAATGTCGAGGTTGGCCATGACCTTCAGACGCGAGGTCACGGGAAGCGCCAGGTGCTTGGGCGGGGGCGCCATCTCGTAGAGCGCGCCGTCGACACGGTACCGGATCTTGAACTCGTCTTCGAAAGGCTCGAAGTGAATGTCGCTCGCGCGGTCCGCAATGGCCTGGGTGAGGACCAGGTTCACGAACTTGACGATGGGAACGTCATTGGCGAGGTCGTTAAGGTCGATGGCCCCACCCCGCTCCGCTTCAGCCGCCTGGGTTTCGATCTCCGAATCGGCTCCGATTTCCTTCAGCAGCTGGGCGAGGGTATCCGAACCCTCGGTGCTGCCATAGTGCTTGTCGATGGCCTGCTGGATCGCTTTGCGGTCGGCCACCACGGGGACGATCTCGTAACTGATGGTGAACCCGAGCTCATCGAGCACCGAGGGATTGAGCGGGTCGGCCAGAGCCAACTGCAGGGTCGACCCGTGCAGGGCGTAGGGCATGCACTGGAACGACTTGGCAGTGGCGGCGGGCACCGCCTTGAGGGTCGCCTCATCCGGCGTCCACCCCCGCATATCGACCACTTCGGTCCCGATGTGCTCGGCGATGATCTGGAGCTGGGTGTCGGGGTCGAGGATGCCGAAATCCGCGAGCACCTCGTCCACCGGTTTCCCGCTGCGCTGGAGTTCCTGGACGACTTCCTCGTACTGGAGGTCATCGAGGAGTCCACGCTCCTTCACGAGCGACAGCAGCGGATGAGAGACGGAATCTGACATGTGGCCCTTCGACTCGGCTACCGGGAGACGGCGGCGGCCGCCTGGGCGGCCTCGAGCTCCTGGAGTTTCTGCAGGATCGTGGTCGGATCCTGCGATTTGGTGATGACTTCCTCGCGCGAGATGAGCCCCTGCTGATACTTGTCGAGCAGGAACCCGTCGAGCGTGACCATGCCGTACTTGGCGCCGGTCTGGATGTCCGACTGGATGCGGAAACTCTTGTTGTCGCGGATGAGCGCGGCGATGGAGGGGGTGTTGACCATGATCTCGAACACGGCCACGCGGCCGGGCTTGTCATGGCGTGGCAGGAGCAACTGGGAGATCACGGCCTGGAGCACGGTGGACAGCTGGATGCGCACCATTTCCTGCTGGTTCACCGGGAAGGCGTTGACGATACGATCGATGGTCTTGGCGGCGCCGGTGGTGTGAAGGGTGCCGAAGACCAAGTGACCCGTCTCGGAAGCGGTGATGGCCGCCTCGATGGTTTCCAGATCGCGCATCTCGCCGACGAGGATCACGTCGGGATCCTGGCGCAGCGCGCGGCGCAGCGCTTCGGCGAAGCTGGGGACATCGACGTTCACTTCGCGCTGCGTGACGACCGCCTTCTTGTGCTTGTGGTA
>JADLFD010000227.1 GCA_020845805.1 Verrucomicrobiales bacterium
CCTCCCCCTTCCGAAGCCAGTCGTGGCCGGGACCGCCCAACCGCGGCGCCTCCACTCCCCAAGGAACCAGCGTCCCCTCCCGCGACCGCCCCCCCGCCCCCGTCGCCGTCCGCAGTTGCACCACGGGGCTTCGGACGTGGGACGACCAGGGCGATCAACAGCACCAACGCCCCGACCGCCGCCAACCAGACTATCGGGCGTGGCCCGGACCCGCCGGCGGAGGCCCCGCCCTTTGTGGAATGCATTTTGGAATTCACGCAGCACCGGCATTGGAGCGGAACCCGACCCACCCCGTCAAAGCCCGTACGCGCCCCCGTGCCCGACGAAAGTCCAGGTCAACGAAGACGGGGAACCCGGCTTGGAGCCAGATTCCCCGTTCGGAAAGAGAAAGGGACTGTGGGTCCCCGCGACCCGGATTTATCGACGTGCCGCCTTCTTGGCCGGCTTCCCGGCCTTGGCCTTGGCTTTCGCTTTGGCCTTCGCCTTGGGCTTGAAACGCCCCTTGAACGTGAGTTCAGCAACGCCCGATTTGTCGAGCCCACCCAGGCCGGCCTTCACCATCCGCGTGAATTGCTTCAGCGACGCGGTGGCCAGCGGAAGATTCAGTTTCTCTTCCTGGGCGAGTCGCAACGCGATGCCCGAGTCCTTGGCCGCGTGTTCCGCGGAGAAGAAGCAGGAATGGTCGCGGTTCTGCATGTCCTCGCCATCGGTCGCCAGCACGCGCGAATTGGCGCCCGTCTGGGAAAACACCTCGCGCAGCATCGCCAGGTCCAAACCCAGCGCCTGCCCCAGGCCCAGCCCTTCGGCCAGCCCCGCGGTGTTGATGTTCATCACCATGTTCACCAGCGCCTTCACTTCCGCGGCGCGCCCGGCCTCGCCGATATAGCGCAGGGTCTGCCCCTCGTTGCTGAGCTTCACCAGGATGTCTTTCACGCGCTGGTAAGTGGCTTCCGCACCCCCGCACATGAGATAGAGCGTCCCCTGCCGCGCCTGCGGGATCGAGGAGGCCATGCAGGCCTCCAGAGACTCGGCGCCTGCCTTGCGCGCCAGTTTCGCCAGGTCCCGGTGCACCTTGGGGGACAACGTGGCGCAATTGATAAACACCCGCCCCTTCGCCCCCTGCAGCAGGCTGTCCTTCTTCCCCAGGAAAATCGCCTCCATCGCGCGGTCGTTGGTCACCACGGTGATGATCACGTCCGCCGCCGCGGTCACGTCCGCCAGGCGCTCACAGGCGACCGCACCGATCTCGCGCGCCACTTCCTCGGCCGCGGGACGGTGCACGTCATAGACCGCGGTGACGGAATACCCGCAATCCTTCAGGCGCCGGGCCATGTTGGCACCCATCCGACCCACCCCCACGAAAGCAATACGTTCAGGCATGTTGTTGACTGGTTCGCGGCGAAAGTAGGGCGGCCGAACTGTCCCGCGCCAGCGGGAAGTGGATGCCCCCGCTCCTCCGCCAGGCCGGACGCCCCCCGCTTCAGTCTGAGGGAGGGCCCAACGCCTTGGGCCACCGCGATCACTCGCTGGCCGAGTGCCCCAGCAGGATGACTTCCGAAGGGCGGCACGCGAGATGCGACCGAGAGTCCAGATCGAGGACGCCGTAAATCGGGGACCCATCCATGTCACGCTCGGCTTGGATCAAAACCGCCCGTCCCTTTCCCCCCGGGCGCTTGAGCAAGGCATATTGTGGGACCTCAACCTCCGCCATCGGCGTGCCCCGGTGACGGTTATCGTACACAAACGAGATGGCTGCCCGCTCGGCATGCACGTCGTCCCAGGTGGCGGGCCGGCCCGCCACATGCTGGATCGTCCGCAGCTCAGGCCACCCCGAACCCTCCGCCAATCGTTGCCGGCGCACCGCCACACTCATCACCACCAACGCGAGAACCAAGACGAGAGCCGTTCGGAAGACCGGTGCTTTCATGGCTGGGGATGAGCGCATTCAACGCCGCCCTCCCCCCCTGTCACGCGCGAAGTGGCTGAAACGCATCCGCACCTGCACTCGCACCTCAGCCCTGCTTCGCCGGCCCCGACGGCGCATCACCCCCCTACCAACCGGCAACCCCACCGGCGTGTCTCGCCCCCTCCTCCCCCCCGGGGGCCCAGTCCATTTGCCTCTCGCGATCCCGCGGAATCGTCTGCAACCTGCTTTCACCGGCATGTGTATTGGGCCGGCACGCCACTGCTCATGAGCCCGTTTCCATCGCGCGCGTCCCTGCCGCGCCGCGCCATATCTTTGTCGCTTTCCAGGTGCCGGTCGTTCCCTGCCTCGGCGGGCGTCTGGTTGCTGGCCACCCTGCTCCTCGCCGCCTGCTCCCCAGCCAAGAAGGAGGCCGCGGACCAGAAGAAAGCCGGGGCCGCCGCCATCCCGGTCGAGGTCCAAGCCCTGAAGCGTGGCCCCATCGAGTCCAGCCTTTCCACTTTCGCCACACTCGAGGCCGAACAGGAGGTCAAGGTGGTGGCGCGCACCGCCAACCGGGTGTTCGAACTCCGAGTGGAGGAAGGGGATCGCGTGGCGAAGGACGACGTCCTGGTGCGGCTCGACGACGCCAACCAGCAGGTGGCCGTGGCCAAGGCCGAGAACTCCCTCGCCAAGTCGCGCCGTGAGTTCGACCGACTGGGCGCCCTGCACCAGCAGAAACTCATCAGCGACCAGGTCTATTCGGATGCGCAGTACGAGCTGAAACAGCTCGAACTCGCCCTCCAGGACGCCCGACGCGAACTCGACTACACCACCATCCGCGCGCCGCTCGCCGGGATGGTGACCCGTCGCCTGGTCAAGCTCGGGGACCTCGTCAGCAACGGTCAGCACCTCTTCGACGTCATCGACTTCGAGTCCCTCGTGGCCCGCATCTACGTTCCCGAAAAAAGCCTCGCCAGCCTCGCCACCAACCAACTCGCACGCGTCGCCGTCACCGCCCTCGGCGGGCGCGAGTTCGATGGCCGCGTCCGGCGCATCGCGCCCACCGTCGACTCCAAATCCGGCACGGTGAAACTCACCATCGGATTCGATACCATCGGCCCGCTGCGTCCCGGCATGTACGTCGATGTGGAACTCGTGCTGAGCCAGAAACAGGACGCCATCCTGCTTTCCAAGCGCGCCCTGGTGCTCGACGGCGACCAGCGTTACGCCTTCCGCCTCGCCGAAGGGCGCAAGGTGGAACGCCTCCTGGTGGACCCCGTCGCCAGCGACCGCCTGCACGTGGAACCCGCCACCGGTTTTCGCGAAGGCGATCTCGTGGTGGTCGCCGGCCAGACCGGACTCAAGGACGGCGCCCTGGTCCGCATTCCGGGTGATCCCGATCCCGGCGCCACCAACGCGCCGCCCGCGGCGGTCACCGCCGCGTCCAAATGAGCACGCCGCCCCGCCCCAAGTCCTTCGTCACCCACCGGCCCGTGGCCATCCTGGTCACGTTTGCCGCGGCGGTGGTGTTCGGCTTCTTCTCGTTCCAGCGGCTGCCGGTCACGCTCATGCCCGAGCTGACCTACCCCACCCTCACCGTGCGCACGGAGTATCCGGGTGCCGCTCCTCAGGAGGTGGAGAACGAGATCAGCCGCCCGATCGAGGAAGGCCTCGGCGTTCTGGGCGGTCTGAGCCGCCTCACCAGCGTGAGCCGCAGCGGGCTCAGCGATGTCACCCTGGAATTCGTCTGGGGCACCGACATGTCCAAGGCCACCCAGGAAGCGCTGGAGAAGCTGGACCTGGTCTTTCTGCCCCGGGAAGCAGAGCGCCCGCTCATCCTGCGCTTTGACCCCGCTCTCGACCCCATCCTCGAACTGAGCCTCGCCGGCTCCGGCGAACGCTACGCCGAGGAGCAGGGACTCCGCCGACTTCGGCGCATCGCCGAACTCCAGATCAAACGCGCGCTCGAACCGCTCAAAGGAGTCGCCGCCGTGCGTATCCGCGGCGGACTCGAGGAGGAATACCACGTGCTCCTCGACAAGGCCGCCATCGACCGCACCGGTCTTTCGATCCAGACCGTCATCGACCGTCTCCGCCAGGAGAACATCAACGTCGCCGGTGGCACCCTCAAGGAAGGGCGTACCGAATACATGGTCCGCGCCCTCAACGAATATGAGGACCTCGGAGAAATTGCCGAGACGGTGGTGGCGCGCTTCGACGGACGCGAAATCCGCATCAAGGACATTGGGCGCGTGATCCGGTCCCATAAGGAGCGCGAAATTCTCACCCACACCCAGGGGTCGGAAAGCGTCCAGATCGATATCTACAAGGAAGCCGACGCCAACATCGTCGCCGTGGCCAAGGCCGTGATGGCGGCGGTCGGTGAAATCAAGCAGCCCAAGGAGGAGGGCCCTAAACCCTGGTACGCGAAGTTCCAACCCAAACCACCGGAAGACAACAGCCCGCCCCGCCTCGCCCAACGGCTGAAGGACCAGGAGGGCGCCACGCTCCGCGTGGTGGCCGATCGCTCCCTCTTCATCGAAGGCAGCATCCGCGAGGTCCGGGACGCCGCCATCTCGGGCGGTGTTCTCGCCGTCCTCATTCTCTTCCTCTTCCTCGGCGACTTCAAAACCACCGCCATCATCGGGGTCAGCATCCCCATGTCCCTGCTCATCACCTTCGCCCCGCTCCACCTCCTGGGCGTCAGCCTGAACGTGATGTCGCTGGGCGGCCTGGCGTTGGGCGTCGGGATGCTGGTCGACAATTCCATCGTGGTGCTCGAGTCCATCTTCCGCTGCCGCGAGGAGGGCGACGACCTCCTCACCGCCGCGGTCCGCGGCACCGCCGAGGTGAACGGCGCGGTCATCTCCTCCACCCTCACCACTGTCGCCGTCTTCCTGCCCATGGTGTTCGTCGAGGGTATCGCCGGACAAACCTTCACGGACCTCAGCCTGGCGGTGGTGATCTCGCTGCTCGCGTCCCTGGCTGTCGCGCTCTACTTCATCCCCATGCTTGCCAGCCGCGAGCGGCCACGATTCGGGCCCGCCGCCGGTGCCGAGGGCCAGACGCGACACCCGCTGCGCACCTGGAGCGCGTGGAACGCGTTCCGCGCCACCTGGCTCGGTCCCGCCGCCGCGCGGCGCCGCTGGGCCCTCCCCTGGGGCGTGGTGCAACTGCTCGTCGGGTCGATCCTCGAACTCGCCGGCAAACTGCTGCTCGCCCTCGCGCTCGCCGTGGCCTGGGTAGGCGCACGCCTGCTCTGGCCCCTCCTCCGCGCCCTGGCCACGTTGACGCTGCGCCCGCTGGCGCGCGGGGTCGGCGCCTTCTCCGACTGGCTGCACGTGGCCTACCCGCGATGGATCCGGGTGCTCCTCGCCCATCCGCTCCCGGTGCTCGCCTCGGTCCTGCTGTGTTCCTGGCTCACCTGGGAGCTCGGCCGCCGGCTCGGCGCCGAACTGCTCCCCGAGGTGCACCAGGGGGAGTTCACCGTCGAAGTCGATCTGCCCGTCGGCACGCCGCTCGAGGAAACCATCGAAACCCTGACCCCGATCGAAAAGGCGATCCTCGCCGATCCCGCGGACATCGAGGCCGTGCTCGTGACGTTCGGGTTCGACGCCACGAACATCAAACGGTCGGACGAAGGCGAGCACACCGCGCGCTTCAAGATCATCCTCAAGCCCAGTTCCAACCCGGGCGCCACCGAGGACCTCGTCCTCCAACGCCTGCGGCAGCGGTTCGCGCAGATTCCGGATGCCACGGTGCGGATTGTGCGTCCGGTGCTCTTCAGCTCCCAACGCCCCATCGTCGCGGAGATCCAGACCGATGACCTCGAGGCCCTGAAAGAGCTCTCCAGCCGCGCCCTCGCGCTCCTCGCCGATCGCCCGGAACTCGCCGATGTCGAAGCCACGCTGCGCAAGGGCGCGCCCGAGATCCAAGTGACCTACGACCGCGATCGGCTGGCGCTCTACGCACTCAACATCGGGACCATCGCACGGCAGGTGCGCGACCTGGTCAAGGGCTTCGAAGCCACCCGGTTCAACCTCAAGGACCGCCGCATCCCCATCCTGGTACGCCTCGCCGAACAGGACCGCGCCCAGGTGGAGGACGTGGGGCGCCTGGTCATCAATCCCGGCGCGGACCGCCCGATCCTGCTCCGCGCGGTGGCCGATCTTGCCGTCGGCGAGGGCCCCAGCGAAATCAGGCGCGTGGACGGCCAGCGTGTCGCGGTGATCCAGGCCAACGTCGGCCGCAGTTCCCTCGCTGACGCCGTCTCGATGATGGAGACCACGCTGCGCCGGGAGCTGCGTTGGCCGGCCAACTCGGACCTCGCCTTCCGCGGCCAGAGCGAGGAATGGAACCGCAGCCAGGGCAGCCTCTACCTCGCACTCGGCCTTAGTCTGTTCCTGGTCTACGTCATCATGGCCGCGCAGTTCGAATCCCTGGTCCAGCCGCTGCTCATCATGATCTCCATCCCGCTGGCCTTCTTCGGCAGCGTGGTGGGCCTGTATCTCACCGGCACCCCCATTTCCGTGATGGTCTTCCTCGGCCTGATCGTGCTGGCGGGCATCGTGGTCAACAACGCCATCGTGCTGGTCGACTGCGCCAACCAGTACCGCGAGAAAGGCCTGCCCGCGGGCGAAGCCATCGCCACCGCCGCCCGGGTGCGACTCCGCCCCATCTTGCTCACCACCGGCACCACGGTCCTGGGATTGCTCCCGATGGCGCTCGGGCTCGGCGATGGGGCCGAGGTGCGGACCCCGCTGGCGCTCACGGTGATGTTCGGACTCACGAGTTCGACCCTGCTCACGCTCGGAGTGATCCCCGTGGTCTATCACCAGGTCGTGCTCCTGCAGGAGCGCTGGTTCAAGACTGCCACACCCGATGACGCCCTCGCCGCCCACACCTCCTCCTGAGCCGCCGCTCGACCAGGCGGGTGCCATGGCCGGGGCCATCACCCGCGGTGCGCTGCGTCGCCGGATCACCGTGCTCGTCTTCCTGATGAGCATCATCGTGGTCGGGATCGTGGCCACCCTCGGCATCCCGCTCGAACTGTTCCCGCGCGGGTACACCGGCCAGAACCTGCGCGTCTTCATCCCCTGGCAGGATGCCCCCGTCCAGGAAGTGCTCCAGAAGATCACCCTCCCCCTCGAGGAGGAGCTCAGCACCGTGCGCGGACTCGACGGCGTCAATTCGTTCTCCTCCAAAGGCTCCGCCGGCGTGTTCTTGCGCTTCAAACGCGGCACCGACATGGACGTCGCCTACCGCGAGGTGCGCGACCGCGTCGAACGCGCGC
This sequence comes from Verrucomicrobiales bacterium, assembly GCA_020845805.1. Classification (GTDB taxonomy): domain Bacteria; phylum Verrucomicrobiota; class Verrucomicrobiia; order Limisphaerales; family CAIMTB01; genus CAIMTB01. The sequence goes on from JADLFD010000227.1 coordinate 7,200, forward strand.
GCGCCGTGTTCCCCACCGACGTCGACCGCGTTTTCATCCGCAAGGATGACGCCTCCGGCATCCCGGTGGCCGTGATCGGCCTCGCCGTCGACCCCGGCCTCACCGACTCCTACACGCTGATCAAGAAGACCATCGCGCAACGCCTGGAACGCATCGAAGGCGTCGCCAGCGTCAAAACCGATGGCCTCGAGGAAAAGGAGATCCTCATCGAGGTCGACCGCCAGCTCGCCGAAGCCACCGGGCTCAACCTCTACCAACTCACCCAGGAACTCGGAGCCGACAACTTCACCATGGCCAGCGGCCATGTGCTCGATTCCGGGCGCAAACTCCTCCTCCGCTCCGTCGCCCAGTACCACACCGTGGACGAACTCGAGAACCGGCCACTCTCCCCCACCGTGCGGCTGCGCGACATCGCGCGCATCCGCTTCGAGGAACCGGAAAAGCGCTACTCAGTGCGCGTCAACAGCCGCCCCGCCGTGGCCCTCGTGGTCTTCAAGGAAGGCGAGGCCAATACGGTGGATGTATCCCACCGTGTGCAAGCCGAGTTCGAACGCCTGCAGAAGGATCCGCGGCTGGCCACCATGTACAGCGAGATGCTCTTCAACCAGGGCAAGGTGGTGGAGGAATCCCTC
>JADLFD010000228.1 GCA_020845805.1 Verrucomicrobiales bacterium
CGCCGTGTCGAGCGACTGCGCATCGAACGCCTCGCATGAATCTTCCCTGGCCCTCCTTCTGGCAGCATATCCCGGAGCCCGACCGCCCCGCACTCCGTGACGCTCTTGCCGAGCTCCTCGGCACCGGTGTCCTTCTCGGCGACGACGGACGCGCGCGCGAACTCTATCTCACCGCGCGCGCTTACCTCCGCGAACTCGCGGAATACCTGGCCCCGCTCAACCTCGACCTCCTCGCCGACCCGGATCGCCCACTGCTTCAGGCCCGCCCGGTCCCGGGCGAGTGCGGGCTGACCGCCAGGTTCACCAAGGACGAGACCCTGCTCCTTCTCGTGCTCTGGCGGATGTACCACGACACCCGCCTCGAACGCGCCGTCGAGTCGGTGGTGGTCAGCGCCAATGAGGTGTTCCAAGCGCTTCGTCTCACTTTTCAGCACATCGAACCGCCCACCGAAACCCACCTCGAACGCCTGCTCGCGCGCTGCCGCAATCGGCGCCTGGTGCGCTTCCGCCGCCACGAAGATCCCCTGCGCTTCGGCGAATCCTCCGTCGAAATCCTGCCCACGCTGCCCCGCGTGATCCCCTTCGAAACTCTGGGAGCCTGGGAGCAGATGGCCGGCCTGCATCGGCCCACCCAAGGCGCCGGCCGCGAGGACACCGCCCCCGTCACCTCCGAGGAGGCCCCATGATGACCCAGCGCATCTCCCTCAGCCGCGTCATCGCCATCCACTGGTACGGGTTCCGCCAGATCTTCGACGTCACCAACCACACCCTTATCGCCGGCGCGTTCGGCACGGGCAAAACCGCGCTGCTCGACCTCATCCAGCACGTCATGCTCGGTGAACACTGGCGCCCCAATCGCGCCGCCGCCGGCAATGCGCGCAGCCGTTCCCTGGTCAGCTACTGCCTCTGCGACACGAACACCGTGCGCGAGGGCGAACCCCACTACACCCGCGCCAACGGCGTCACCCTCATCGCCCTCGAGTTCACCTGGCCCGCGGAACGCGGCAAAGCCAAAGCCCGCCGCGAAACCTGGGGCATGCGCATCGAGTACAGCAGCCCCACCGCGGAACCGCGACGCACGTACTTCCTCGTGCCGGAACGACTCGAGTACGCCGATCTCGCCCCCGAGGGCCAACTCCTCGACGAGGAGTCCTTCCGCACCTGGATCCGGCGCGAATACGAGACCGGCAGCGCTCAGAAATGCCTCTTCAGCCGGCAGCAGGATTACCTCGCGGAAATGGCCACGCCGCGCCACCTGTACTTCGACCTCGAGCCATTTGAGAAAACCCTGGTCAAGGCCATCGCCTTCGAACCCGAGGACAACGTCGAGGAGTTCATCCGCCGTTTCATCCTCGAGGAAAGCCCGCTCGACGTGCGCGATGTCCGCGCCGCCCAGGAGGCTTATCGGGATACCGAATCGCGCCTGCGCCGCCAGGAAAGCGAAGCCGGCTTCCTGCACCGCATCGCGGAACACCACGCCCGCTACGAAACCGCCCGGACCGAGGAATCCATCCAGGCCTGGCTTCGCCAAGCCCTCGTCGTCGCCCAACACGAGGAACGCGCCACCGAGCATCGCACCAAACTCCAGCACCTCCAGGCCGAGCACACCGAGGACCGCCAAGCCGTCGACCACGCCCTGCGTGAACTGGAGGCAGTCAATCAAACCATCCAGGCCACCTGCCTGGATGCGTCGCGCGACCCGGATCAGATCAAACTCAACGATCTGGAGAACCGTAAACGCGACCTGCACCGCGAAATGGTCGCCCTTCGCGACGCCTCGCAGGCCGTGCACGAGCGCCTCTCCGAACGGCATCAACGCTGGATCCAGTGGCTCCGACACGCCACCAGCCTATCCCTCCCCGGCCTCGCCGACCTGGTCACCCTCGACCCCGCCCAACTCGACGCCCTGCGCTCGGGAGAAACACCCGCGCGCCTCGCCGCGCTGCAGCAGCTCGCCAGCCGCTTCCAGGAACTCGTGCGCCAAATCGAACCGCTCGCCGCCCCCCTGCGCCGCGAACGCGACGAGGCCGAACAACGACTCCGCCAACTTGCCGCCGATCTCGAAAACATCGGGCGCGAACGCAGCCCGGGTTCGTTCCCCGTCCTGGAGGCCATCCAGACCCGCCTCGGCGGCCGCGCCCAACAACTCGGACGGCTCCTCGAGGTCAAACCCGAAGCCGAACGCTGGTGGCCCGCACTCGAACTCTTCCTCGGCCGCCAACGCTGGGCCATCGTCGTGCGCCAGGAGGATTACCGCGAGGCCCTCGAAATCCTGCGCCGCACTCCCCCCGGTCGCGAACCCGAGATGCTCATCCACCCCGGCGAAGCCCTTTCCCCCCAGCTTCGCCGAGAAGTTCGACCCGGTTCCCTCGCCGAGAAAATCGACGTCGCCAACCCCGTGGCCCAGGCCTATGCCCACCACCTCCTGGGGGACGTGATCTGCGTCGAATCCACCGAAGACCTCGACTCCTGCCCCGCCGGCCGCGCCATCACGCCCGAAGGCATCTTCAAACAAATGCCCACGCGACGACGCCTGCGCCCCGCCGGCGAAGTCTCCCTCACCCTCGGCCGCGAAGGCCTCGCTCGCATGCGCCAATCCCGCGAACGCGAACAGATCCGCGTGCGCGCCGAGTTCGAAGTCGTCGGACGCCGCCTTCAGGACCTCAACCAATGGCTCGACACCGGCCTGCGCGGCGGCCTGGGGGATGGCACACTGCCCGATCGCGCCTCCGACCTGCCTCGACTGCCCCTGATCGAACGCGAGTTCGGCAGTGTCAGCGAAACCATCCAACTTCTCCAAACCCCCGAACGCACCGCCCGGCTCGCGCACCTCCACGAGTTGGACCAACGCAAAGGCCGACTCCAAAGCGACATCGCCGTGCGCCATAAACGGCTCGAGGGATTCTCACTCGCCGAGAAGGTTCATGCCGACGGCCTCGCGCGCGCCGAAGAAGATCTCCAACAAGCGCGCCTCGACCGCGAAACGCAGCGGGTCGCCGTCCCCACTCGGATCCTCGACCGCGAGCTCGAGACCCGCCTGCGCCAGGCCCTCGAGGCGGCCGCCAGCTGGGAACGCCGTCAGAACGCCGTCCTCGCCGAGGAACTTCGCGCCCGCGACGCAGCCCAGGCCGCCCGCACCGGTCGCAACACCGAACGCCTCGCACTCGCCAACGCCCGCGATGAAGCCGGTAACCTTCGCCACCCGGAGTACCAAACCGACTACCCCCCCGAAGACGACAGCAACCAGGCCTGGTCCAGCCGGCTGACGCTCCTCGAAACCGTCGAACTCGAAACCTCCCGTGCGCTCGCCGCCGACCGCCGCAAAGACTGGGAACGCCGTCTCCAGGAAGGCGTGCTGGATCGGCTCAACGAGAAGATCACGACCGCGGACTACACCATCCGCAAGCTGCGCGATTACCTCAACCAACGCATCGGCCGCTGTATCTACCGCATCTCGCAACGCCGCGACCCCGCCTTCGCCGCGCTCTGGTCCCTGCTCGACTCCGGACTTTCCCCCACCGACCCCCTGGCCCGCGCGCTCAAGTCCGACGACGTCGAACGCGCCAAGGCCGAACTCATGGCCGCGGTGGATGCCGCCGACCGTGCGGATGACCGCGCCCGTCGCCTGCTCGACTACCGGTTCTACCATCGTTACGACCTCGAGATGCTGAGCGCGGACCAACCCGACGCCCCCGGCATTTCACTTGGGCGCAGTGGACGCTCCCTCAGCGGCGGAGAGAACCAGGCGCCCTTCTTCATCTCCATGCTCGCCGCGTTCAAACGCGTGTACGACATCGGCTCCCACCGCTCTCATCACCTCGGGCTCGTGGTCATGGACGAGGCCTTCTCCAAACTCTCGGGCGATGGCGTGGAGGACTGCCTCGAACTGGCCAGCCGCTTCGGGCTCCAGCTCATCATGGCCTTCCCCATCGATCGCCTCGGGGTCATGGCTCCCTTCGCCGACACGGTGGTCATCTGCGAGAAAAAGGTCACCCCCGGTGCCGACGGGTACGTCGCCCATATCGAAAACATCCCCATCCTGCTCACCGCCGAGCAGGCGATGGAACCGCTCACCTGATCCCCATGACCACGGACGACGCGCGCTGGCGGGAACTCCCCGTCCTCCGCGAACTCCACGACCAATGGTGGAAAGCCCGAGGCCGGCGCCTGGGCGAATCCACACGCCCGTTCTCGCGCGACTGGGAGCGGCTGCTCGAGGACGCCGGCCTGCTCTCCGCGGAACTTCGCGCCGAAGCCGATCGCGACGCCCGCCTCCTCCAACGCGCCGGCTTGCTCGAACTCCAACCCCCACGACTCCGTCCGCACTTCATCCTTCGTGTCCGCATCCCGGTCGCCGCCGAACTCCGTCTCGCGCAATTATTCGACGACCCCCAAACCACCACCGGCACCGATCCGCGCCTGGTTGGCACCACGTGGGAACCGGAGTTGGCCTTCCTGCGCGAGGCACGGACCCAGGTCGACTTCGAGGACTGGCTCGCGCTGAACCAATTCCTTGCCTCCGGTGGTCGGCACCGGCCGGTGGTGCCCATCAAGGAACGTTCCCTCCAGATCTTCGGCGATGAGAAACGCCTGGACGCCCTCCTTGTCGCGGCGCCCTTCCGCACCGGGTCCCTGAGCCCGGAAACCTTCCGCTGTCGGCTTGTTGGCGAACCCTTGGGCTGGCGCCGCGGCCCCTCCTCCCACCCTCCCGTCCTAGTGGTCGAGAACGCCGCCACCTGGGACTCCTTCTGTCGCTGGAACGACCGCGTGGCCGCCTTCAGCGCCGTGGTCTACGGACGCGGGCTCGCCTTTGCGGAGTCGGTCACCCACCTGCGCGAGATCTTTCGCGAGCTGGGCGGCGTACGCCCCCTTTTCTACTTCGGCGACCTGGATCCGGCCGGCCTCGAAATCCCTGCGCGCGCCTCGCGCCGCGCTCTCGCCGAAGGATGGCCCCCGATCGCTCCCCACCGCTGGAGCTACCAACACCTCCTCCAGGCAGGGCTGGGACACGAAACGCCCTGGGAAGGACCGGACGCGAGCGAGGAAGCGCTCCGTTGGCTGGGAGATCTGGAGCACGCGGCTCGTTCCCTGTTCTCGCGCGGACAACGCCTCGCCCAGGAACATGTGGGCTGGGAGTGGCTCGAAGGTCATGGGATGGAATCCTGATCTCTCGCCGCCGCCTCCGCTCACACCATTCAACGCGGACTCACGTCCGCGACTACGCCCTCGTTCGTTCCGTAGCCACCGTCGTGCAGACGGCGCTCGCTCCCCCGCTTCCGCTCACCCCGTTCGCCACGCCATCCAACGCGGACTCACGTCCGCGACTACCCCCTCGTTCGTTCCGTAGTCGCCATCATGCAGACGGCGCTCATCCGCTCCAGCAAACCCGGTTCGCCAACGCCATCCAGCGC
>JADLFD010000229.1 GCA_020845805.1 Verrucomicrobiales bacterium
CGAACAGGAACACCACCACCGGGAGGAAGAGGCGAAAGACGAAGCTCGCCACGATCGTGATCAGCGGGATGGAGAAGCTGCAGATGGCCGTGCCACGGGTGGGATTTTGGACATCCGACGAATTGTCGGGATTCACCTTCATCTCCAGGCAGGAGGAGGGAGGGGAGATCAACCGCACGGGGGCGCCCTGCCCGGGGGCGAGGGTCCGGGTCTGCTCTTCCAGCGCCGCGATATCGGGCAGGACGATGTTGATCGGTCGATGGCTGGTCCCGAGCAGGTCGAACGGGGCGGCGAGTTGGTAGGGCTCTGTTGGTTGACTCCAGACGAGTTCACCCGGGCAATCGTTGCGCTCGCGGCGCTTGGGGCATCGCGGACAATGCCGGCGCACGTAGCACCGGATCTCGTACAGCGACCGATCGTCGAAGCGCGGACTGCCCGTCGCGTCGGTGTCAGAACTGCCGGTGGGCACCAGGCCGAAGTAGAGCGTTCGCCCGCCGGAGGAATGAGCGGGGAGAGTGGGATCGGGGACCAGTGGATAGAGCGGGAACACCTGCTCGGTGAGGGTCGCGGGCGTGGCCTCGACTTCATCCCACGACCCGACGCCCTGGTGATCGCCGGGAATCCAGCCCTGGCGTGTGATGCGGAGTCCGAAGTCGCGGGCCAGTGTGGCGAGCTGGGCTTGGGCCGTGGTGTAGCGTGATTCGAGATCGGCGCGCAGACCGAGCGTGCGCCCGCGTTTGAGCGAGGTGGGCAGTTCCTCGAATTGCGACAAGTGGGCGCGGCTTCGGGCGAGGGATTGCCAGGTTCGGCGCAGGCCGGGGGCGGAACCCTGGGGACCACGCGCGACGCGGCGCCGGATCACGAAGCCGGCTTCGCAGACAGCGTCGCGTGAGGTGTTCGGGAATCCGGCCACATCGCAGTGCAGTTCGCAGACCACCAGGTAGAAACGCTGGTGGGTGTCGAGGTACAGTTTCCGGACCGGCGGGTCGGTGTCGGTGGCCCCGGCCACCTCATCCTCGCGCGGCAGGAACTTCAGCGAGTGCTGCGGGTCGGCCAGGAAGGCATTGACCAGGTCGGAGGTCGCGTACTTCTGGAAGACCGGGCGTTCGGTGCGGCCCACCTGGAGATCGTAAGGATCGGCCCAGCGGTACCAGGGACCGGTCAGGACCCAGGGATGGTGGGTGGCATTCACCAGATGTTCCCTGCGCCAGGTGTGTAGGACGGCGACACCACGCCGGTGCTGGCGATGAGGGTGGTGCAGTTGATGATCCCGTCGAAGGTGGAGGTGGCGGCGTGCACGTTCACCGCGGCGGCGGTGATCTCCACCGTGGCGTTGGCCTGGATCTCGATCTGGCCGGCCGCGTTGAACCGCAGCACGGAACCGTTGGCGTGGGTGAGGCGCACTTCGCTCGCGCTCTCGTCGAGCACGAGCTCGTGCCCGTTGCGCATGGAGAGGGTGACCTTCGCGGCGCCGTCGGTGTCGTCGAACTCGAGCAGGCTGCCCGAACGCGTCTTGATGAGCCGCCGGTTGTTGGGAGTCTCGGGCGCCTGGGGCTGTGCTTCCCGACCGTTCCAGGCCGAACCGAGGATGTAGGGTCGACGCAGGTCACCCGCTTCGAAAGCCAGGACCACCTGGGTGTCGACGGCGGGCAGCATCATGAAGCCCTGGTCGTCGTCCGCATACGGTGACAGCAGCGTGGCCCACGCGCGCACCGCATCGCCGTCCGCGCCAAGCCACGGGAGTTTCACCTCGATGCGGCCCAGCGATTCGGGGTCGACGATGCGCGTCACGATCGCGGGATAGACCCCGCAATAGCGCGCCGCCTGACCGTCGCTGACCAGCTCGCCCATCATGAGCCCTCCTGCAGGACGGCGCGTTCGGCGAGGAACCGTGTGCGGAACCCCTCGGTCGCGTCGTAGGTGTGAGTCACATGCGTGGCGAGATAGGCGGGGCCTTCGAAGGGATGTCCCACGTTCTCCAGCGTGAGCTGGCTGCCCACCACCAGATCCGCGGATCCGCGTGTCGTGCCCGTCGCGGTGACGAACGCGCGGGCGCGCCGGCGCATTTCCGCCTCGGCCCAGGAGGCGGCTTCGGCCGCGGCCAGGGGGACGTTGCGGACGCGGTAACTGACGCGGGCGCCGAAGGCGCGCTCCAGCACCGCGGGTCCGGTCACACCCCCCCCGGATTCATCGCCGGACAGCGCCGAGACGTCGGCTTCCTCCTCGATGCGCTCGCGCTTGCCGGCGTCGTAGCCACTCACCTTGATGCGCGTCCGCTGATGCGCCAGGTCGGCACGCAGCCGTGCTTCGATCAGGTGGTTCCCCTGCACAAGCGTCAGGCGCGTGGCCGACCGACGGTCGCGTTGTTGAAAATGCAGCGTGTCGTCGAGGACCCACAGCTCCGCTTGGATCAGGCGGCCGCGCTCCCGCAGAAACGCGAGATCGCTCATGTTCCATTGCTGCACGCGATCGTAGGTGGGGCCGTCAGCATCCACCGCGGGAGTCAGGCCGTGTTCGGCGGCGATGGACTCGGCGATCTGCGCGTCGGTCATGGACTCGTAGGTCTTGCAGCGACGCGTCATGCGCAGGGCCATGAGCTTGTCTTCCGCGAACAACGTGACCTCCGGAGGGCGCCCTTCCTCATGCGTCACTTCGAGGGCACTGATATTCCCGTCGAAGATGCGCCGCGCCGTGTCGGCGGGTCCGATGGACACGGTCAGGGCTCGGCCGAAGTCGAGCAGCGCCCCATCGAGGTAGCGCAATCCTTCGCGCACCTCGCCCGGCAAGGGACCCTGGGCGAGCAGTCGCAAGGTCAGCGTCTTGAGCCCCGCAGTGGTCTCGTCGACCTCCAGGCGGACCAAGTCTCGTGCCAGATCGCCGGAGACCTCGCCGTCGATCTCGATCACGGGCGCGACCGAAGCGAGCAAGGGTTCAGTCATCGAACCCCTCCGCGGCGGTGCGTCGCCGGTCTTCCGCCAGACGTTGGGCGCGCTGCGCCAGGCGCGCGAGTTCCTGCCAGTCGGAGCGTGGGTCCGGCAGGCCCACCGGCGCCTCGCCGTCGGGCACGACCTCTGAGGCGAGTTCGTGGAGATGAATGGGCATCAGGAGCCTCCTTTCAGAGCATTGGGTCCGGCACACCCGCACGGCCCCGACGCGTGTCCCGTCTTGGATTTGGCCCGCGTGGCGGCGGCGGACGGGTCGAGGGGGAGCGCGACCCAGGCCGGAACGGTGGGATCGTGGGTCACCGGCGCGGTATGGGTTCCCCCGCGCGCCGAGCTCGCGGTCAGGGGATGCCCCAGGACCGGGGAAGTGGATGACTCCGATCGGACACTAGTGCGCAGGGGCACACCAAAGCCGAAAGAAACCGCGCGCGGATCGGCCACCGGCGGGGGCGGTGCCGCGGGAGCGGCGAGTTGCGCGGCCGGGGTGGGCACGCCCGCGAGACGCATGGGCGTCCGCTCCTGCCCAGGCAAGGCCGGACGCAGACCGGCCGGGCCAGGGCGGGTCGAAGAGGCCACGGTGTTTGAGGTCGTGCCCGCGGAAGCGGCAGTTGACCTGCCGGTGGACGCGGGGGCCACCGTGGACGCGGCGGCGCCGTTGCCCAGCGACGCCGAACTGGGCCCGAGACCAAAGGCCGCCTTGGTGCTGCTGGCGGCGGCTTCAGCCTGGGCGGTCTTGACCGTGGCTAAGGCGGCGGAAACTCCGCCGGAAGCGGACAGGGCAAAGCCTTGCTGTAATTGAGCGCTGCCTCCCACCCCCGCCACCGCCGTCAGGCCGGCACTCATCTCGAGTCCGAAGGCGGCCTCCAGGGACACCGAAGCGCCGGCACTCGCTCCCGCAAACACGCCCAATCCCGCACTCGCTCCCAGACCGAGGTCGAAACCCACTTCGAGCCCCGCTTCCAGGGACAGGGAACCTCCGAGGCTGGCGCCGAGCG
>JADLFD010000230.1 GCA_020845805.1 Verrucomicrobiales bacterium
ATCGGAATTTCCACGGTGCCCTCTGGTCCCTGGGCACCCAGGGCTTCGGCCCCCAGCTCCGAAGTGAACGTTCCGAGCACATTGGTCCAGACCAGGCGGAACGCAGCGAGGTCCCCATCCGGGTCATGGTAGGCGAGTCGAACGAACCCGTTGGTATCCACGGCGACCGTGGGCCGGGAGAGCGACCAGTCCCCTAGCGTGGGAGCCGTGCCGGCCGGTTGCCGCAGGCGGAAGAACATCGCTTCGGCCTCGGTGGGTTGGAGGATCTCATGACGGCCATTGACGACCGGGACTGGGTCGACGTCCTGCCAGAGTGCGGAAGGAGCGGCCTCCCGCGACACCTGGAGGCGGAAGGCGCCTTGTGTCACCGGCCAGGAGAGGCGGACCTGGGAGTCCGTGCTTTCGATGGTGAGTTGAGGTCCGACCGGCGCGGCAGCGTGAGCGATCCATCCGGCGATCAGCCAGCACGAGAGTCCCAGCAGAACGGCAGCTGGGGCCGAGGCCGGGGGCGTTGAGCGCTCTGAACTCGGCGGATGCGCCGGGTATGGATAAGAACCGAGGCGAACATTCATGGGCTCCCTGGGCGGAAGTTGGCGGTGAGTCCTCCAAAGCACATCCGTTACAGCAACGAACCCCACCCTTCGTTACAGAGAGTCTGAGGAATTCTATGAGTTGGTCTAAAAAGGGGCGACCGGCCCAGCGGCGAGAGATCTCCCTCCCGTCTTGAATTCGAAATTACCGGACGGGATCCGGGAGATCATCGGCGGACGGACGAGGCGCGCGCCAGAGCCGGACGAACCCCTCTTCCGACTGCACCGCGAAGGTCTCACCGTCGGGGGAACTGCGCGCATATCGGTACGGGCGCGCTTCAGGCCAGCGCAGGAGACAGATCACCCGCTGCAGAGTGAGATCCACGAGGCGCACTCCGCTGGCCTGGGACATCACCGCGAGCTGTCCAGATTTGGGAATGAATTCGGGCACCAGAACGCCGTCGTGGAAACGGGGGACCGGCAGCGGGGCGCCGTCCGTGAGCTGCCAAAGATGCAACAGGCCGTCCCAGCTTCCGGCGGCGAGCGTTTCGCCCCGCTCGTCGAACGAGAGGGTCGTGACGGCGTGGGCCGCACCCGTGAGCACGTGCGTGGGCTCCTGATGTTCCAGATCCCAAACTCGCGCGGTGCGGTCGAATCCGCCCGAAGCCAGGCGTCGTCCATCGGGGGAGAACCGGGCGACCATGATGCGTCCGGTGTGGCCTTGCAGAGTGTCGAGGAGGGCTCCGGTCCGAGTATCCCAAAGGACCAGTTTCGCCGGCGGGTTGGTGGTGCCTTGGGTGGCGGCGAGTCGGGCCCCATCCTCGGAGAGGGCGAGCGCTACGGCAGGGCCGGGAAGCTCAGCCAAGGGGGTGTGTTCGGTCGCGAGAAGATCCGGGACGCGGAAGCGACGCACCTCGGAATGGCCGCAGGCGACGATCAGTTCCCGGTCGTCGGCGGAAAACGCAGCGTGAATTTTTGGGGTTCCCAGGGGCGAGGTGGCGACGCGTCGTCCGTCCTGCACGTTCCAGAGCCCAAGGGTGCCGTCGTTCAGACTGGCGGCGAACCAGCGGGAATCATGAGAGAAGACGAGACCGCTGAACTGGAAGTCACCGAAGACGTTGGTGACGACGAGATCACGCATCGGAGGCGGGGTGTTGGGCCAGGAGCGGATGGCGCCGCGCTCGCCCGCCGAGATCAGGCGTTGTCCGTCGGGGGTCCAGGCGAGGCACCAGATCGCCGCGGTATGGCCGCGCGCGATCCATCGAAGCGCGAGCGTTTCCGCGTCCCAAACGCGGATCAAGTGGTCCTCGCCGCCGGTGGCGATTTGGCGGCCGTCGGGGGACCAGGCCAGGGCCACCGCACTGCCCGTTGCGGCGCGTGGGAGGCGGCCCACGAGTCGACGGTTCTCCAGGTCCCAGAGGGAGACTCCGCCGTGGGCATGAGCCGTGACCAAGGTGTTACTCACGGGAGCCATGGCCAGCGCACGGAGTTCTCCGTTCAGGAGCAGGCTTCCCGACAATTGGGGTACTGGCACCTGGCCGGGGGCAGGAGCGGGCCAGTCCCAAATCCTGAGCTGGTCCTTCCAGGACCCGGTCACGAGCACGTGTCCGTCGGCAGAGAACGCCGCGAGGCCTCCTGATTCGGGGAGGCGCGTGAGCGGGCGGCCTTCGAGATCGAAGACGGTGAGCGTGCCGCTGCCGCTGATCCATCCTTCCATCGAACCTTTGAGGAGCCACTGACCGTCGGGAGAGAAGATCGCCGGTTGGACCACGCCACCATGTGCGAGGGGTTGAGTGGTGTGTGTCCGGGTGTTGATGAGGAGTCCGGACGAAGTGGGGTCGCCCCCCACCACCAGGGAGCGCAGCGCGGGATGCAACGCCAGGGAGCTGGCCTGGAAACCGACGTCGATGACCCAGGGGGCCGGGGCGCCGTCGGTGAGGGGCTGCGCGCGGACGCGGCCGTCAAAAGCGGCGGAGTAGAGTGTTTGTCCATCCGGACTGACCACCAAACCGCAGGTGGTGCCGTCGTGTCCGAGCAAATGTTGGTGAGGGTCGGGACGGGTGGCGTGCCAGAGATAGCGCCACTCGAACCCGGTTGCCGCGGGAAATGGATCGGAGAGGCTCGGGGCGTGGGCGGCGGTGGGGTTCTGGTGTGGCGCGTGTCGGGCCAGAAGCGCACGGGTCTGTCCAAAGTCCGCCTGATCGTACGCCTGCTGGGCGAGGCTCATATCTGCGGCGTACAGGTGGGCGAGAGCCTGCGCCTCGCTTCGTTCGGCACGGAGACGTTGTTGTTGTTCGCGCCGCCATTCGTAGGTGATGCCGCCGAGCCCGGCGAGCAGGGCGAGAGTGAGGGCGGACGTGAGGCCGGCGATGAGGGGACGACGGCATGACCAGCGCCAGATGCGGGTGGCGAGGCCGGCGGGTTGCGCGCGGATGGGTTCCTGATTTAGGAACCGTTCCAGGTCTTCGGCCAGAGCTTGGGCGGTGGGGTATCGATCCGCCGGGTCCTTGGAGAGGCAGTGCAGGCAGATGGTTTCCAGGTCACGCGGGATGCGGGGAAGCAGCAGCCGGGGCGGGGCGGGATCCTCCTCGCGCACGAGGCGCAGGGTTTCGAGGGCGGAATCCGCGCGGAAGGGGGCGCGTCCGGTGATCAGTTCGTAGAGGATGGCGCCGAGGGCGTAGACGTCGGAGCGCGCGTCTGTGGACCGGCCCAAGGCCTGTTCGGGCGGCATGTAACTCGGCGATCCGAGCACCACTCCCGGGAGCGTGGCTTCCAGATCCGCAGCGGTGAATTTGGCGAGCCCGAAGTCCAGGATCCGCGGTTCCCCGTGCGGGTCGAGCATCACGTTGGAGGGCTTGAGATCGCGGTGAAGGACGCCGCAGGTGTGGGCGTGGTGCACCGCGCGGGCGACGGTTCGCATCAGGCTGGCGGCGCGCGTCGGCGAGAGGGGGCACTCCTTCACCAGTTCCGCGAGGCTGCGGCCTTCGACGTACTCCATGGCGAAGTAGGGGCGGCCGGCCTGCGTGCCCACCTCGTAGATGGCCACGATGTTCGGGTGGTTCAGCTGGGCAGCGGTTTCCGCCTCGGAACGAAACCGGTGAACTTGGCGTGGGTCCTGGCACAGCTCCTCCCGCAGCGTTTTGAGCGCGACCACCCGGTTGAGACTGATCTGCAGGGCGCGATAGACCTCGCCCATGCCCCCGGAGCCGATGCGATCCAGCCGTTCGTAGGCGCCCAGACGGGATGGGGCGGAAGAGGGTTCGGCGATGGCGGAGGGATGGGCCTCGTCCGAATACCCCCGCCAGCCGAATTCGAGCAGGCATGCGGGACATGCCCCTTCCCAACCCTGGTGATGGCCCTCTGCACCACAGCGCGGACAGGATTGCTTCGGCGTCATGCGAGCGTCTTGGTTTTCGCGGGCGGCCGCCGATCGCAGGACATGGGGAGCCCGTGGTTCAGTCGGCGGGCCGGGATCCGCGGCCATGGCATGGCGTTCTTCTGGAGTTAGCACCGGAAGGGAGCAACCGTTACAGCCAATTCCAGGGATCGTGGCATCACTGGTTCGGGCACGGGTCGACCGGTTCAGCGTGGGCTCCCGGTTCAGGTCCGTGGGAGGAGTGACAGAGGCGGAGCGCGCGTGACCAGGCGGTGGGGGGCACCTAGAGTGTCGGCATGGATGTGGACAGGCCCGGGAAGGCGGGGCGGGACGACCATGGATTCGAGACCACGCTCTGGTCGGCGGTCCTGCAGGCCGGCGACTCCGGCAATGCCGCGGCCCAGGAGGCCTGGGAACGTCTCTACCGCGCCTATTGGTATCCCCTTTATGCCTACCTGCGGCGTAAGGGGCTGGATTCCGGTGCCGCTCAGGATGCCATCCAAGATCTGTTCTGTCGGTTGATGGAGAACAATCAGTTGGCCGCCGTGGCGCCGGACAAGGGCCGGTTCCGTTCCTACCTGCTCGCCGCGGTCAATCATCTCCTGCACAACGCGTGGCTTCGCAATCAGCGGCAGAAACGCGGCGGAGGTGTGGGGACGTTGTCCATTGACGAAGTCGAGGCGGAGCAGCGCTACCATCTCGACATGGCGGATCAGCGCACGCCGGAGCGACTCTTCGAACGGCGCTGGGCGTTGGCGCTGCTGGAACAGGTTCTCGCCCGGCTGAAGCAGGAATACGAACGCACGAACCGCGGTGCCCTGCTCGCCGAACTCCGGGAGTTCCTTTCTGGCGAACACCCGGAGGGAGGCTATGCGGCGGTGGCGGCGCGGTTGCAGATGACCGAGGGCGCCGTCCGGGTCGCAGTGCATCGTCTGCGGGAGCGCTACCGGGATCTGCTGCGCATCCAAGTGGCGGAGACGCTCGGGAACACCGCCGAGGTGGATGCCGAGTTGGGCCATCTCATGGCGGCTCTTCGCGAGTGATCGGGGTCGGCGCCAGTGCCGCGAACCTTAGGCCGGGCGGGTTCTTCACGGCCACGGGGCGATCTCCTCCGGGGAGGCGGGGAGGTGAATCCGACAGGTTGTGCCGGCCTCGCCGTTGGGCGAAGATGGAGGCCATGCGCCTCATTCGCGTGATCGCCTCCCTCTGCGGGAGCGTCATGGTGGTGGGAACGACGTGGGAAGTGGCCGTCGCCGGGGGGATGGAGGGAGGAGCTCAGGGCGGTTCCGTCGTGGCGGGGAGCGAGGCGTCCGAATCGATCCGGTTGCAGGTGCAGCAGCGCCGGGTGGTTCGCGTCCCCACTCAAGCCGGAGCCTGGTACCAGATCGAACGTTCCTACGACGCCGGCCAGTGGGCTGTTGTGGGGGAGGGATTCGTGGGTGCTGGCGGGTTCCAAGAACGGTTCCTTGCGCCGGCGGAGGTGGATGGGTTCCGGTTCCGGGTCCTGGAGACGTCGAACGCCGGACCGCGGAAGGGCTATCACGCCGTCGAGGCTCCCTATGCGCTGTCGCGCCTGTCCGCCAGTGGGCGCAACGCCGTCGGAGTGCGGATCGACGTGGTCCCACCCAGGCAGGAAGTCGGTCGATGGTTTCGATGGGCCGATCCCGGGGGCGCTTTCCTCCTGCCCCAGCCTGCCGGTCTCACGGGCAACTATTCCCATTTGAACATCAACGATGAGGGCACCGTGATCTGGGCCGTGCTGGAGACCGTGGAGGGGAACCCCACGATCTCGATTCGGCGTCTCGTGCGCTGGACCGCGGGGGAGGGGTCCTCCGTCGTGCCCATGCCGGGAGCCCGCGGCATCCAATCGGCTTTTGCCTCGCGCGATGGCATGACGGTGGCCGGGACGTTTCACACCGAGGACCAGGGGGTCACGACCACGACGAGCTATCGCTGGACGAAGGAGCGCGGACTCGAGGGTCTGCCGGGCCCTTTTCGCACGGCCGGCATTTCGGAGGACGGGCGCTGGGCGGTGGGTTTCCTTGGTTCCGAGGCGTCACTGATGCGATTTGGCCAGGAAGCCGAAGCGCTCGGCACTCTGACCGGGGCGGATGGAACGGTGCTCGTGCCCGCGGGTGTGTTCCTTCTGCCGGGTGATCCGACGCCGGATGTGCTCTGCCTGGCTGGCGGAAGTGGGATGGTCTGGCGATGGCGGAGCCGGGATCGGCGTTTCGAGCCTTTGGGTCAGGTGCCGCGTGGACGACCCACAATCATCGCGGGGGCCAACGTGGAGGGGAGCCTGGTGGTGGGGACGAGTTTCATTTCGGACAGCGAGACCGGCCCCCACTACTCAGGCGCGTGGATCTGGCGCGCGGGGGTGGGGATGCGGGAGTTGGGGGAGGTCTTTGACACGGCAGGAGTGCCCCGACCTTGGAACGGGGTGGGAACATGTTTTGGCATGTCGCGCGACGGTGCCGTGATTCTGGGCGGTGGCATCGTCGAGTATCCCTTTGGCTCCTCCCGTGGAGGTTGGGTGTTGGCGATCTCCGGAGGGGAAGCATCGACGCCCGTGACCGAGGTGCCGGCGCGGCTGGGACCAGGCCTGCGGCTGGAAGCGACCCGCCAGACTGGGAAACGGTATCAACTCCAACAATCCCTGGATTTGCAGCAGTGGACCGATTGGGGCGATGCCTGGATGGGCGAGGGCAACGACTGGCACCAGGAAGTGGCGACCAGCGAGCCCATGCACCAGTTCTTCCGCCTACGCGAATCCCCAGGGCTCGAGTCCGACTGATACGGTACGGAGGATTCTGCGGGACTGGCGCCGGAAGTCGGTCCCCCGGTGGGGGGTCTTCAAGGGTGCCGTGTGAATCCAAGGCTTTGCGGGTTCGGCAGCGTCCCTTAGGCTCAGAGTATCCCGGGCATGCGCTGCGTTCTCTCCACCTTGATCTGGTCGGTCGTGCTGCTCGCGGGGCTGCGGGGATGCCCCAAGGCGATCGCGGAGGACGTCACCCCGCCGGGGGCGCGGGCCGCGTGGGAGGAGGCCTATCAAGCGCGCCTTCGGTGGTGGAGCCTGCAACCGCTCGTGGCGCCGGCGATCCCTGATCCCCCTGGCCCCACGACCCTCATCCCCAGGGAATGGGCGGCCAACGGGGTGGACGCCTTCATTGCGGCCAAGCTGGCGGGTCGTGGTCTGCGCCCGGCGGTGGCGGCGCCGTCGCGGGTCCTGGCACGTCGTCTGGCTTTCGCCCTGACCGGGCTTCCACCGGACCCGGCGTGGGTGGAGGAGTATGCCGCCGAACCCACTCCCGAATCCTACCAACGTCTCGTGACGCGGCTGTTGGATAGCCCGCACTTCGGAGAGCGCTGGGCGCGGCACTGGCTGGATGTGGTGCATTACTCGGACACGCATGGATACGAGTGGGACACCCCGGCCAAGAATGCGTGGCGCTATCGTGATTATGTGGTGCGCGCGTTCAACCAGGACCTGCCGATCCAGCGCTTCCTGCTCGAACAGATCGCTGGCGACCTCCTGGAACCTCGCGTGGACGCGGAATCCGGGCTCAACGAAGCCATGCTTGGCCCGATGGCGTTGCGTCTCGGCGAACGCCGGCATGGTGACAACGCCGCGGCGGAGGGGGTCACGCAGGAGGCCATGGCCAACATCATCGACACGGTGGGCAAGGGCTTTTTGGCGACCACCGTGGCCTGTGCGCAGTGTCACGACCACAAACTCGATGCCGTGGAGCAAAGGGATTATTACGCGTTGTCCGGGGTCTTCATGAACACGCGCTGGGTGGCGCGCAGCGCGGAGGGGCGGGATCCGAATCCGCCGGTCATCGAACGGTTGCGCGAGCAGAAACAGGCGTTGAAGAGCGAACTGGCGAAGGAATGGCTGGCGGCGCGTGAGGGATTCGCGGCGCAGATCCGCCGCTGGCCGGGCCCCGGTACCAATGCCCCCTCCGATGCCTTCCCCGAGGCTTTGCGCCAGTGGTGGCAGCGCTCCCAGGGAACCCCGCCGACGCGGGAGGAATATCAGGCCGAGCGGGCACGGCGCATCGCCGAGAACGGGACCAACCTGGTTTTGATCGCCGACTTTACGCGCGAGGACGGCGCCCCCGGCTGGCGTTGGGAGGGCTTGGGCATGAAGCACGGGCTGGTGGAGGACGGGGAGTGCGTGGTGACCGAGAGCGGGGAACGCGTGCTGGTCCACCTGCTCCCCGCGGGGCGTTGGTCGCATGCCTGGTCCATGCGTCTGGCGGGGGCGGTGCGGAGTCCGCTGCTCGCCACGCGTCCGGCCTGGACCCTGTCGGTGGAAATGGCCGCGGGCCGGCATGCCGGCGAAGCGTTCATCGTGGATCAGGCCTTTCACTCCGAGCGCATGCAGTTCCCGAACCTGCCGAAGCCTGCGTGGCGATCGTTGAAGGCCGGGGATTTCGACACTCTGGAAGGAGGTGTGGATGTGCGCGAGCGACGGGTTTACCTCGAGTGGGCCACCAAATCGTTGAACAACTACTTCCCGCCGCGCACGGGCTATGGCGGGGTCCAGGAGTCGGACCTCGATGACGAAGCCTCCTGGTTCGGCCTGACGCGCCTCTATCGGCATGCGCCGGGCCGTCCTCCACGCGACGAGTTGGGAGGCTGGGCGAGCTTGTACGACGACGAGTCGGGGGATTGGGCTGATCGTTTGGGCCGGCGAATCGCCCGGGCCGTGGAGCGATGGGCGGAGGGCAGCGCCGATGCGATCGAGGTGCGGATGCTGAATGATGCGTTGGACGCCGGGTTGCTGCCCAATGTCGCGCCACCCGGCACGGCGTTGTCACGGCACCTGGCAGCCTATCGGGAGATTGCCGCGCGCCTGCAGCCCGACCGTACCATCGGGTCGGCCGAGGAATGGGCGGAGGCGCAGGACGAACGTCTCGGGGTGCGAGGTTCCTACACCACGTTGGGGGCGCCGGTCCCGCGGGGCGGGGTGCGCTTTTTAGGTGGGACTCCCGAACGCTCCGCGGCGGCCTCCAGCGGACGTCTCGAGTTCGCCCGCAGCACGGTGTCCGACCGGAACCCGCTCACCGCGCGCGTCTTCGTGAATCGAGTATGGCTGCATCTGTTCGGCGAGGGGTTGGTGCGAACCCCGGACGATTTTGGGCATCTCGGGGAGACGCCTTCGCATCCGGAGTTGTTGGATCATCTTGCCACCCGCTTCGTGGCGGACGGTTGGTCCCTGAAACGCCTGATCCGATACTTGGTGAGCTCGGCCACCTGGCAGCAGGACAGCCGCGCCTCGGCGGAGGGGGTCGAGACCGATCCGGAAAACCGGCTCTGGCATCACATGCCCCTGCGGCGGTTGGAGGCCGAGGCCATCCGGGACGCCATCCTGGCGGTGTCGGGACGGCTGGATCCGACGCTCTACGGACCCCCGCTGAATCCGCCTCGGACCGGGGAAGATCCCGCCAAGCGACTGTTTTCGGGGCCCTTGGAAGGGGAGGGCCGGCGCAGTCTATATCTCAAGATGACGCTGATGGAACCTCCCCGATTCCTCGCCCTGTTCAATCAACCGATCCCCAAGCTGACCACGGGTCGGCGCGACGTCACGAGTGTGCCGAACCAGGCGCTGGCGCTGCTGAACGATCCGTTAGTCAGCGCCATGGCGAAGCATTGGGCCGAGCGGACCGTGCGCGACGGAGCCTCCACACCCGAAGTGCGGGCTGAGGCCATGATCACGCGGGCGCTGGGCCGGCCTGCCTCCGCGGAAGAAGTCGCCCGTGCCGTGGTGCTGGTGCGTGAAACAGCGCGGATCCGGGATCCAGCGGTCGCCAACGATCCGATGCGGTGCGTGGGTGCCTGGCAGGATCTCGCACACGCGTTGTTCAACCTGAAGGAGTTCATCCATGTCCGGTGAAAGAGCGAAGGGTACCAGGAGCGGGAGCGGTTGCCCGGGATTCGCCCCGGCCGCGCTCGGACGCCGTGATTTCCTGCGGCGCTCCAGCATGGGCTTCGGATGGCTCGCGCTGTCTGGCCTGGGTCAGGCGTGGGGTACGGTGACGGCCACGCCGAGTCCGCCTCAACCGCATCAAAGGGCGCGGGCGCGCCAAGTGATTTTTCTCTTCATGGACGGAGGGGTGTCGCATGTGGACACCTTCGATCCCAAGCCAGAGCTGAACCGCCGCAGTGGGCAGCCGGCGCGATGGCGTACGGACACCCTGTCACAGGCGACCAGCGCGAACCGGAAATGGCTGGGGAGCCTGTGGGGAGGTCGTCCACGCGGGCAATCCGGGCTCTGGGTGAGCGACCTGTTTCCGCACGTGGCGCAGGTGGCGGATGAGCTGTGCGTGATCCGCTCGGTGGTGGGGGAGAGTCCGCTGCACGGCGCGCAGGCGCTGCTGCTGCACACGGGACGTTCCGTAGGCGCGGCGCCGAGCATGGGTTCGTGGATTTCGTATGGGTTAGGAACGGAGAACGAGAATCTTCCCGGGTACGTGCTTCTGAACAACGATTGGATTCCGAACGGGGGATTCCAGAATTTTGCCAGCGCCTTCCTCCCCGCCACGCATCAGGCCACGCTGGTGCGGGCGAAGGGCGCGCCGGTCGACAACATCGTTCCCGCAGATCCCGCCGCCGTGCAGGCGGCCAAGATGCACTTCCTGCGTGACCAGGATGGGGCACTCTCCGAATCCCTGGGCGGTTCGGAGTTGGTGGAGTCCGCGATCCGCAATCACGAGACCGCGGCGCGCATGCAGTCGGTGGTTCCCCAGCTGTGCGATGTCGCCGGGGAAAGCCCGGCCACACTCAAACTGTATGGGGTGGACCGGGCGAACGATTACGACCGGTTCTATGCGCTTCAGTGCCTGCGCGCGCGCCGGTTGATCGAGTCCGGAGTGCGATTTGTGGAGGTGACCTGTCCGCTCACGCACAGCAACAACGCTCCCTGGGACCAACATGGCGAACTGAAGCTGCGACACGAGGAGAACGCGCGGATCACCGATCAGCCCGTGGCGGCACTGCTCCTGGATCTGAAAGCGCGCGGTCTATTGGAGAGCACCCTGGTGGTGTGGGCCGGAGAGATGGGGCGCACGCCGCATAGTGCAGGCCAGGATGGGCGGGATCATCATGTCAGCGGGTACACGATCTGGATGGCCGGGGGCGGAGTGCGGGCGGGGAGCGTGTACGGTGAGACCGACGAGATGGGCATGAGCGCGGTGGTGGATCCGGTGGACATCCACGATGTGCACGCGACCATCCTTCGGCTGATGGGGATGGACCACCAGCGCCTGACCTATCGGTATGGAGGCCGCGATGTGCGACTCACCGACGTGCATGGCCGCGTGATCTCGCCATGGATGGCGTGAGAACGAACCGAAGGAGAATGGATCACGCCAAGG